>CACZNO010000212.1 GCA_902782505.1 uncultured Erysipelotrichaceae bacterium
TAGTATCGTGTTAAGATTCATATGGCCTCCTTTATAGTTCGCAAACTAATCATAAACGAGGCCTTTCTTTCGGCCAAAACTTTAAACTAAAATGTGGGATACTATTTTTCCATCCCACACTTTAGTTAAGAGACCCACAAAAGCCCGGCTCCATGCGGCCGGGCTTTCTCGTGCGCACAATCGTTTTTATATGAAAAATACAGCATTATTTCACGAAAACGTTTCGTTTCCAAACAAGTCATAAAATGTGTTTTTCATGAACGATGTGCGATTTTGTTTAAAATAAAGGGTTTTTTGCGTGTCTGAAAAAATATGAAAAAAATGACAGAAAGTTTTCAGAAAATCGCCTTTATTCTTGTGAGAAAAATCGTTTATAATAAAACCATATATGACGGCCTTTTTTGGCGTTTTCGTCATACAAAATGAAAGGGGATTAATGTATGAAGGGATTAGGAAAGAAACTTCTCAGCGTATTGGTTACGTTAATGTTAGCGTTCAATACTCTGAATATCTCTGCAGTCCGTGTTCATGCGACCGACGGTGAATCCGAAGGAACGAAACTCGTTCTGGAAGAGGTCGATGGATCGGAATACAAAGATAAAGTTCTGATCCGGAAAGCAGACGATCTGGGGGATGACTATGATACCTTAGGTTCGAAGATGGTCCGTGTATCCATCGTTTTGGATAAAGCGGGTACAATCGACGCAGGTTTCGGAACCCAGGACATCGCGAAAAACAAAAACGCGATGAAATACCGTGAAAGCCTTGAACAAGATCAGGTGTCGATGGCACAGAAGATCTCGGACGAAGTTTTAGGCGGTACGTCTCTCGACGTCGTTTGGAACATCACTTTAGCGGCAAATATCATTTCCGCGAATGTTCCGGCGAACAAGATCAATGAAATCAAGGCGATGCCGGGTGTAAAGACAGTTGTGATGGAAACACTGTACGCACCGGCGGTTGTCAGCAAGGGCGACGGTCCGAACGCGGGTGTTTCCGCGGAAATGACCACGACGACGGCAGCATGGGCGGAAGGTTACACCGGCGCCGGCAGCATCGTCGCGATCATCGATACCGGCTTGGATGATGACCATCAGTCCTACAGCGCGGCAGGTTACGATTACGCGATTGAAAAGGTCAACGCGGAACGTGCCGAAGCGGGTCTGGATCCGATTGAACCGTTATCCAAGGACGATGTCCTGGCAGTTTGGGACTCCCTGAACGCATCGAAGTTTGTCGATTCGGCAAACGGCTCGTTCTATCTGGGATCCAAAACTCCGTATGCGGTCAACTATATCGATAAAGATTATCAGATCAACCATGACAATGACGGTCAGGGCGGACACGGTTCGCACGTTGCGGGTATCGCGGCAGGTAACCGCTATATCCCGAACGGAAACGATTTCGAAGAAGCGTTACCGTATGTCGGCACCCAGGGCGAAGCACCGGATGCACAGTTATTGATCATGAAGGTCTTCGGCAAGGGCGGCGGAGCGTATGATTCCGACTACATGACCGCGATCGAAGACGCGATCGTCTTAGGCGCGGATTCGGTCAACCTGTCCTTAGGCTCGGCAGTTGCGGGCTTCTCCTATGAAGATGAAGAACTCTATCAGCCGATTCTGGACAACCTGTCCTCGACCGATACCGTTGTGACGATTTCTCACGGTAACTCCTACGCGTGGGCGGATTACACATCTTTCGGATACCTGTATGAGGAAAGCGGCGTTTATCACACCGGCGGTTCTCCGGGATCCTACACCAATGCCTTCACCGTAGCTTCCGTAGATAACGACGGCTCCACCGGCGGTTATATCACAGTCGGCGGCCAGCACATTTACTACTCTGAAACCAGCGGATACGGAAACGCTCCGATGCTGAGCGCGGCAGGCACCTATGATTATATCTACGTTGACAACCCGGGCCGTACCGATAACCCGCCGGCGGGCATCAGCTTAGTCGAACCGATCAAAGATCTGATCGCCGGCAAAGTCTTCGCCTGCAACCGCGGATCCAGTTCCTTCTTCGTAAAAGCGAACATCGGCGGCGAAAACGGCGCAGTTGCGAACATCGTCGTCAACAACCAGCCGGGGACCATCTTAATGAACCTGTCGGGTTACGAATACAACCTGCCGGCAGTTTCCATCACGCAGGCTGACGGCGAACTGCTGAAGTCTTCCGCGACAACAACCGAAACCTTCACGGCAGATGACGGCAATGAATATACCTATTACATCGGTTCCCTGGAAATCGGTTCGGTCATCGACGTAGTCTTCAATGACAGCGAATACAAGAAGATGTCCGATTTCTCGAGCTGGGGCGTTCCGGGCAACCTGTCCCTGAAGCCGGAAATCACGGCTCCGGGCGGATCGATCTACTCGGTCGACGGCGAAACCGCAGGCGGCACGGCGTACACGTTAATGTCCGGTACCTCGATGGCGGCTCCGCAGATCGCAGGTATCACGGCGGTTGTGAAACAGTACATCCGTGACAATGACTTAATGAACACCGATATGGTGAAGGAAGCGGGTCTGACCGAACGTCAGCTGGCGATCAGCTTACTGATGTCGACGGCTACTCCGCTGCTCGAAGAAGATTCCGGAAGCATGTACTCCGTTATGAAACAGGGCGCAGGCTTGGTGAACACTTCGGCGGCAATGAACTCCAAGTCCTTCATCGTCATGAGCGAAGACGGCTTACAGCTGAAGGCTTATGAAGAAGCGGCGAGAGACGCGAAAGTCAAAGTCGAATTAGGCGACGATCCGGACCGCAAGGGTGAATATGACGCGGCATTCACGTTATACAACCTGACCGACAAGGATATCCGCTACACGCTCGACGGCGAATTCTTCACGCAGGATCTGTTTGATGACTACGGTCCGTTATTGAAAGATACCAGGACGGCTCCGTTAAACGCGACGTTAACCTGGAAGGTCAACGGCGAAGAAGTGGAACAGGGCAAAGACCTGGATGACTACGACTTCAACGCGGACGGCGTATTCAACGAATTAGACGCGCAGCACCTGTTGGATCATGCGGTTCTGGAAACCGAGATCCTGGCGAACGCGGATAAGGCGGACCTGGACGAAGACGGCGATGTGGATACCTATGACGCGTATCTGTGCCTGAAGCTCTGGAATGAGGCGGAAACCTTATTACCGGCTAACGGCAAGATCGACGTGGAAGTTCATATCGTTCTGAATGACATCGATGATTACGATGCGTGCGGCGCGTATGTTGAAGGCTTCTTATATGCGGAAGAATCCGCGACGGAAGACGGCGGCTTAGGCGTGATGCATTCGATTCCGGTGTTAGGCTACTACGGAAGCTGGGATGAGCCGGGCATGTTCGATATCGGTTCCTATGAAGCGTATTATCTGAGCGGCGACGAAGACCGTCCTCCGTACATGTATTATCAGTTAGAGCAGCAGGCGCTGCAGATCCAGGGTATTCTGTACCAGGATGAAGGCGACAGCACTACGTATCTGGTCGGCGGCAACCCGATGCAGGACGAAGAATACAAGCCGGAAAGAAATGCGGTCGCGAATACTTCGACGATCATCGGCCCGCGCTTCACACAGGTTCGTAACGCTTCGGCGCAGAAACTGTATGTTCTCGCGGACGGCGAAGAAGTCTACAACAACGAAAATGAAAGCACGTACTACAGTGCGTACTATCATGTCAATGACGCGGTCTGGAAGAACACCAACTACACCAGAAGAATCAACTACAAGCCGGCGGATCTCGAAGACGGCACAACGCTGACAGTCGGTATCCAGCTGGCTCCGGAATACTACACAGTGAACGGTCCGGCGGATTGGGATTCCTTAAATGAAAACACCAAGTTCCAGATGGAATTCAAGATCGATACGGAAGCTCCGGAACTCAAGGATGTTCTCGTAAAGACCGATGCCGAAGGCAAGACGACGATTGAAATCCATGCGACGGATAACCAGTACATCGCCGGTATCGCGTTACTTGACGCGATGGAAGGCGAAGTCCTCGATATGAGCCCGTCGAGCTCCAACGAGGAACCGGGCGCGGATGAAACCTTCACCTTCGAATTACCGGAAGGCGTTGAATATCCGTTGGTTATGGTTATGGACTATGCAGGCCTGAACAAGACCTACAAAGTCGCAGGCGCGGAAATCACGGAAGATCCGTATGTCGTCGTTACTCCGGAAGAAGCGGCGATGATCCTGAATACGACCCAGCAGTTCACCGCGAGCGTCATGCCGTGGGGCGTTGACCCGCTGGATGAAGTGACGTGGGAATCTTCGGATGAAACCGTTGCGACCGTTGATGAAAACGGTTTGGTTACCGCGGTAGGCGAAGGCCAGGCGGCTATCATTGCAACGTCCGTGAAATTCCCGGATGCGTACGGTTACGCGGTTGTCTCCGTCACCTCGGTAGACAAAGACCTCAAGGGTATCGTCTGGGATGAAAACGGTAAGGTTTGGTTCAGTGAATTCAACCTGAGCACCCTGCCGCAGTTCACACCTCTCCACAGCGAACCGCAGACTCCGCGTGTAGCGGAAACAGCGGTGATGCCGGACGGCAGATTGCTGGCGTACGTACTGGAAACGTGGAATGAAGCAGGCACACTCTATGAAATCGATGTGGATAACGATTACGCTCCGAAGGAAATCGGTGCGGGAAGCGTGTCCTACACCGATATCGCACCGTTACCGAACGCGATGGACGCGGATGGTACGGACGGCTTAGTGGCGACGTATGCATACTATGTTGTAATCGCGGATGCGACAGGCGCAATGACCGGCGCGTTCGATTACAGCGAAGACCTCGGCTCGGCATGGCTCGTCGGTGCGACGTACTACACCAGCGTATACAACCGGAACTACGGCAGTTATGTAGACTACTACCTGTTGCTGGATGACGCCGGAAATGTCTGGATGGATGGCTTCATTTACCTGAGCGGCTTTGCGGATTACGGATTGGAAGACGGCACCTATAACTTCGGTGCGCAGCTGGTCTTTGAATCCGGATATGAGGCAAATCCGTGGTACTGGCAGGGATTCTACTGCGACGGTGATGCGGCATACTGGAGCCAGTTCGTTGAAGATGATAATGTTGTCAACATGATCATGTTCGATCTGAACACCGACGCAATCTACAACATCGGTTCGTTCGCAGACGGCGTATGGCCGGTAGGCGGACTCTATGACGACAATGCGGCAGACCTGATCGTTGAAGGCAACGGCGCGGAAGTTCCGGCATTGATCGAAAGATACGAACATAACGAAGTTCAGAAAGCGGCTCTGGATAAAGAAGCTCTGAAGCCGATTGCACGCGAAACCAACGTTAAGAAGGGCGCGACCAACGCGATCCGCAACATCACTTCGAACAAGTCCGAATGCGAAGTCACGGAAGAAGATGAAAACGAAAACGCGACGCAGGGTACGGTGATCCTCGAAGCGGAAGGCGAAGACTTAGTCCATAACGGTAAGTATACTGTTACCTGGAACCCGGAAGAAGTTGAACTGGTAGGCGGCGAAGAAGGCATCCAGACCGATGTCAAGTACAACGCATACAAGATCGACCTCGAAAAGGGCGAAGCAGTCTTCGGTTACATCGATGAAGAAGGCTTCGAAGACGGTGCGGAAGTTGCGCGTATGTCGTTCAAGCTCATCGACGAAGATACGGTAAGCTACATTGATGTTGTGACCTCGGAAGCGGAAGATCAGAATCCGGATACGGCAGAGAAGTACAAACTGGGCGGCGGCAAGATCGTTCCGGCGTACACCTTAACCGTTACAACCGACGGAAACGGCAGCTACAGCGTATATCCGAACGATGAATACTATGGTGACGGCGAAAAAGTTGAAATCGACATTACACCGAATACCGACTACGTATTGGACACCGTAAAGGTGAACGGCGAAGAAGTCGAACCGGAAGATGAAAACTTAGTAGTCGTTACGATCGACGGCGATACCGAAGTAGAACTGACCTTCAAGGAAAAGACCTACAAGATTACGGTCGCCGCAGGCGACGGCGGAACGGCGGAAGTCGACAAGACCGAAGCGAAGAAGGGCGAAGAAGTTGTTCTGACGGTTGTTCCGGCAGATGGATTCGAGATCGCTCTTGTGAGAGTCAACGGTAAAGACGTAGAACTCGATGAAAACGGACAGTACACGTTCGTGGTTGAAGGCGATACGGTAATTGATGTCGGATTCCGGATGATCGGATCGTTCATGATCAGGGTCGGTGAAACCGAACACGGTACCGCAGAAGTCGATAAGACCCAGGCGAAGAAGGGTGAAGAAGTTGTCTTAACCCTGACCCCGGATCTTGGCTACGAAGTCGGTAAGGTCTTAGTCAACGGCGAAGAAGTCGAAGTCGGCGAAGACGGCACAGTGAAGATCGTGGTGGAAGGCGACACCGAAATCACGGTTACCTTCGAAGCAGTCGAATACAAGTTCATTGAAGGCATGGGCCAGGATTGGTACAAGGAATCCGGTAAGGATCTGACCTTCAAGACGGACGGCGACTTCGAATTATTCCAGGGCCTGAAGGTTGACGGCAAGCACGTTGACGAAGCGGATTACGAAGCGAAAGCGGGCAGCACGGTGATTACACTGAAAGCGGCGTTCCTTGAAAAGCTGGCAGAAGGCGATCATACCCTGACAGCGGATTACAAGAACGGCAGCAGTCCGGAAACCACCTTCACGGTGAACGCTCCGTTACCGCCGACCGGCGTGGAAGGCGCGAATGTCCTGATCTACGTGGTAAGCGGAATCGTCGCATTGGCGGCGGCAGTACTCGTCATCGTACTTCGCAAGAAGAACGCGGAAGAGTAATTCCGAATCCCTAAAGAAACAACCCGGGTGAGAAATCATCCGGGTTTTTCTGGCACCTTAAATAAACGTAGGGTGCGGGTATAGAAACCTTTAAATAAATGTAGGGTAAAAGGGTTAAACAAACGTAGGGTTTGACTCTTAACCCTACATTTTCTGTTTCTTAGGGAAGTGCCTTGTAACAGAGTTTTCGATACGCATATCAGAGGGGGATTCGTTTTTGTTGAGGACATAAAGAGCGCGGTTTCTGAAACGATCGAAGTTGGAAAAACCGTTAGCTAAACGAATGATTATCTTGATATATTTATTTCTGCCTTCGACCGGACCGGAAGTGACCCGGACGGTTTTGCGGAAAGAATTCCCGTTATGATCCGACACACGTTTCGAGATAGTAAAGAATGAGTTGATGATCTCTATGTGCCAATTCAACAGAGTAGCGGCGAGGGAAACCAATTCTGTGATCTGAGAATCAAACATTTTATTAATGATGAGATCGAGTTCTTCCGCTTTTTCTATTGGAGAACCTAAAGACCGGTCAAAAGATTTGTACCGCTGGCATAGGTAATAAGATCGTTCCAGATCACCGCTGATACTGAGTAACATATTACGTTTTTGAAGATCCGTGAGATGATATTTGAAATGGTGATTCTTTTTTACGTCAGAATAGTTCTGATATTGGATTTCTTCAAATAATAGGTGCTTCTGGTACTTTAACAGGTAGTATTGATCGGATCGTTTATCGTTTTCGAATTTGCGAAGTAAAGAGAGTCTAATGCGGTCTAAGGAATCAAAGACCCGCCTTACTACATGAAACGGGTCAGCGCATATCTTCGCATTAGGAAAGCAGGAATAAAGGACATCGCGGTAATTTTCGTTCATATCGATCGAAATAAACTTAACTTTTTCACGTTCTTCCTTAGGGATCCTATGGAAATATGAGTGCAGCCGGTGTTTGTCCCTGGAAGGTAAAAGGTCGATGACATAACCTTTGTTTAACGAAAGGACCATCAACGCATATTTCTTGGACGCATGTCTGGAAAAATAGAATTCGTCGATACCGATGGATTCCGAGAGCTCTTTGCGTCCGATCTGGACGTGCTCATCAAAGATATTCATGACCTTCTGCGCGGATAAGTTTACTTTTTTAGCCACAGAAGAAAATGTCTCATTATAGTTTTTCAAAAGGGCCAAGACATTCTCTACAGTTTTATCAGAAATGCGGGAATATTGTTCGGTAAAGGGATTGTCTTCATAAAACGTCTTCCCGCACTTCGGACAGAGAAAACGCCGCGCATTATATAGGATCTCAGACGTCTCGTTGAGCAGAACGGAATGTGTTATATGTTTATTCCGGTATTCCTTGATTTCTCTGGTATAGTATCCGCATTCCGGACACCTTTGTCCGCGGTTTACCAACCGTATATAAAATGTGTGTTTGCGGTTCTTAACGGTTTCTTTACAGTATTCGACTTCCGATTCTTTAACCCCTAAAAGGGTCGTGATAAAATCATTCATAGGCATAAGCCTCCTCTCATTTGTGCGTTACCTACCCACATTATAGAGAGGCTTTTATTTTGACCGGAGCGTTCACCCTACGTTTGTTTAAAGGGTCCATTCAAAAACCCTACGTTTATTTAAAGGCGTAGGGTTTACCCTATGTTTATTTATAGTGTCAAGAAAAGCCTGCCGTTTGATTGCGGCAGGCTTTGTTTCGTTTTAGAGATCCAGAAGGTTCAGTAACGCGTGGACATAGATTTCGGTCTGACGGGCGAGGTTCTTGATGGGAATGAATTCGTCGTCACCGTGCATGTGAATGTCCGGATCGTCCGGGAATTCCGCACCGAA
>CACZNO010000213.1 GCA_902782505.1 uncultured Erysipelotrichaceae bacterium
GTCCCAAAACGAAGAGACGTTACGGTCCTTCGGCATCTTTTATACGGCTTTGCTGTCGGATGCGGCGGTGCGTTTATACTGGCATCTGTACGCGTTTTATGAGCTTGGTTCCTATCCGGAAAACGCGGAGGAACTACGGAAAAATCTCGGCGTTACGATGATTCATCTTTCGGAGATCCTGACCGAACTGGAAAACATCGGATTGATCAAGGTGTACGAAAAAACAGATGAACCGTATAAAACGGTATGTCTGGAGATCCGTACCCCGAAGACGGCGGAAGAATTCCTGGATCATCCCGTGCTTTCCAGGGCGTATCTTTCCCGTGCCGGATTGCCGCTTTACACGAAAGTTCGTAAGGAACTTCCGCCGGCAAGTGTTTCTCTGGAAGGCTTCACCGATGTGACGGAATCCGATATGGACTTTTTCGCATCCGACTGGAATTCCAAAAACGAGGAAGATTACCGCAAGGTTTACGACGTGTACGATCTTAAAGATTACACGCCGGACAACGATTTCGATTACCGTACGTTTTTCGCGGAGTGTTCGGAGAGGGTGTTTCCTTCCGCTTTCAGGACCAAGGAAAACCTCGACGCAATCGGTACGACAGCGATGATCTTCGGAATCGATCCCAAGAGAATGGTAGCGCATGTCGGTCAAAGCATGATCAAACAGGGAAGGACCCTGACGGCTTTTGATTCGAACAAGCTCTATATGCGCTGTAAAAACGATTTAAACGGGGGAAACGCCGCAGAAACCGGATCGCCTTATGACAAGTCTCCGGCGGAATTCTTGCGCGCAAGACAAAACGGCGTGCGTAAACTGTCGGATTCCGATGCGCGGCTTTTGGACGATTTGGTACGGATCTGGAAACTTCCGATCCCTGTCTGCAATGTCCTGATTGAATATGTGCTGGATACACAGGACGGGGAATTCAAGCGTTCGATCGCGGAAAAAATCGCTTCGAGCTTTGTCCGCTCGGATGTGAAGACAGCGAAAGACGCATTAAAGAAAATCGGCAATTCCAGGCCTTCGCGTACCAATACCCCCAAACCCGAAAAGAAAACCGTGCGTAAAAAGGAAGCGGAACCGGTCGACGAAAAAGAAGACAGCGGCACCGACAAGGAACGCGAAGAGCTCTTGAAGCTTTTGAAAGGATAAAAAATGGATACCCTTGAAATGAAGGATTTCACTTCGTTATTGAGTGAAGATCTGAAAAAACAGATGGAAACGATCCGGGAAGCCCAGAAGAAAAAAGTTCTGTCCGATCCGGAAGTTTCAGCGATCCGGGAAACATACGGTCTTGGCGCGGAAGCGGTGGAAGACTATCTTTCCCTGATTGCGAAAGCGGTCGATGCGAAAAAAGAATGCGCGTCCTGTGTTTCTCTGGAAACCTGTCCGTATCATCCCAAGGGATTCCGTGCGAAAATCGTGTATTATGACGGAAAGATCCAGACGAAGACGACGGCTTGCGAACGGATGCTGAAGCGGGACCGGGATGAAAAATACCTCGGAAATTATCTGTACAGCTCCGTGAAGAAAACCGATCTGAGCCTTTCATTGGAAAAACTGATTGCGGAAGATCACTCGCACGGTTCCGTGGAACTATTGCGTATGTATGTAGCATTCAAGGACTGGACGAAGGATCCGGACCGGATGGGATTGTATCTTTATGGTCCTTCGGGCTCCGGCAAAACATATTATGCGACAGCCGCAGCCAACGATCTGGCCAAGGAAGGGAAACGCGTCGCGTACTTCAACGCGCTGACGCTGGCGCAGCAATTGCGCGGAAATCTTCTTTCCCCGGAAGAATTACGGGATCTGATCAAGATTATGAATACTGCGGATGTATTGGTGCTGGACGGGATCGGAGCCGAAACCGTCACCAGTGCCTGGAGGGATATGGTGCTGTTGCCGGTGCTGGAATACGCGGCGGAAGAAGGCAAATGCCTGATCGTTACGTCGTATGGGGATTATCCGGAACTCACCGAGCATTTCACCAATACGGTTTTCCGTGAAACCGATGAAAACAAAGCCGAAATGATTCGTACACGCATCGAGACCATGACGCGTCCGATCCGTGTTACAAGATATTAAACAAAGGGGGAAGCAACATGGGACATAAAATTGGAATTCTGACCAGCGGCGGCGATTCGCCGGGAATGAACTGCGCGATCCGTGCGGTAACAAGAAGCGCATTAGCCCGCGGAATGGAAGTGTTCGGAATCCGTGACGGCTATAAAGGGCTGGTGGAAGGCAGAATCTTCCAGATGGACCGTCATACGGTGTCCGATCTTGAGACCCGCGGCGGAACGATGCTGGGATCCGCGCGTCTGGAAGAATTTAAACTGGAATCCGTACAGGCGCAGGCGATCGAACAGCTCAAGAAGTTCGAAATTGATTCCCTGGTCGTCATCGGCGGAGACGGTTCCTACAAAGGCGCGCTGGCGTTGACGGAAAAAGGTATCAACTGCATCGGCTTGCCCGGTACAATTGACAATGATATTTCCGGCACGGATTTTACCATCGGGTTCTTTACGGCGCTGGAAACGATCTGCGACGCCATCGACAAACTGCGCGATACGTCCAGTTCGCATCACCGCTGTTCGGTTGTGGAAGTCATGGGGAACCATTGCGGCGATTTGGCGTTATA
>CACZNO010000214.1 GCA_902782505.1 uncultured Erysipelotrichaceae bacterium
ACGATGGATATGCTGACGAAGCTCCCGAAACCGGTGAAAAAGGGGATCGCGAACGTTGTCAGCTGGCTTGACAAGCACGGCTGGGGACCGGATGCCTTGACGGTGGCAGACCCGTTCCAGGCGTCGGTGCTGTTAGCGAATATCGGATCCATCGGGTTAAAGGCCGGATATCATCATCTGACCAACTGGGGTACGACATCGGTATTCGTCGTTGTCGGCAAAGCGGAAATGAAGCCGTTCTACAGTGAAAACGGAGAAGTGGTCATGAAGCACGCGGTCGATCTGGGACTCACGATCGACGAACGTCTGGCGGATGGCTACTACTATGCGGGAACGGTAAAGATGATCAAGGTTCTGATGGAGAATCCGGAACTGCTGGAACGTCCGTTGGGCGAACGTCTGCCGGATGAACTGTTTCAGAAGATCCGCGGATAGAACATAACAGAATTACGGCGGCAGCCCGGGAGGGAAGCCGCTTTTTTTCGGACGGAGTGACGGCTTAGACAGCAGGCGGGAGAAGTGTAATAAAAAGCATATTCTTCGCATGTTATTAGCAAGTGATCAAAACATACTCATATGCACAGGGAAAAAGCGCAAAATTTCGGTTTTTTATTGCGCAACAGTATACAAATGTAATAAAATTAACACTGGAAAGCGGTTACAGACCGCAAAAGGAGAGGAAATTTTATGAAGAAAATTTTAGCAGTTTTACTTTCCGTATTGATGGCGTTGTCTCTGCTCGGTTGCGGCAGCAAGCCTAATCCGGACAACCCGGACAAACCGGATACCCCGGATACCAAGATCGATACGGCTACCTTCGATGATCTGCTTCAGAAAGGCCTTGCGAACTTAAAAGAAGGCAAGACTCTGCAGATCTACACGACCCACTCGGTTGTGAACGATGCGGTAGAAGCATTCATGCTGAAGTACTATCCGGAAGCGAAGAAGAACGAAGATTACTTCTCGCAGCAGATCGGCGATACCAACCAGATCACACAGGTCGCTACCGAAGTTGCACAGGACGTCAAGGGCGCGGACATCATCTTCATCCAGGACGGCGGACGTACGTTAACCGAACTTGTTGAAGAAGGTTATGTCTATAACTGGTACAACGAAGAAATCCATAATCTGGTAGGCGAAGACTGCGAACCGTTACTGGTTTGGGATTACTGCAACAAGGTATTCATCTACAACGTAAACGCGAACGAAGGCAATGAATCCTTCGTCGACGGTGAAATCTCGAACGTCTGGTACGCGACGGATCCGAAGTACGCGGGCGCTGTCTGCATGAAAGACCCGGCTTCCGAAGGCGTCAACATGAACTTCTTAGTCAACCTGACTTCCGAAGAAAATGCGAAGAAGCTCGAAGCGGCGTACAAGGAATACTACGGAAAAGACCTCGTTTTAGATGCAGACTGCAAGAACGCGGGTTATCAGTACATCAAGATGCTGTATCAGAACGGTATGGTATTAGGTTCCTCCGACAGCACGATTGCGAAGGATACCGCGGCGTCCACCAAGAAGATGAGCGCACTGATCACTCTGAACAAGTATGTCAAGACCAACAAGCCGGATGACAACGGTGTTGTACACTTAGGCTTCGCGCAGAATGTTTCCCCGGTTGCGGGCTTCATTTATCCGATCTATGGCTTACAGGTCAAGAATGCGGACAACCCGGAATTGGCGAAGGCGTTCTTAATCTGGCTGTATTCGGAAGAAGGCTGGAAGGGTAACGGCGAATTGAAGATCGATGACGGTTCCGTTTACAAGGGAATGAGCGGAAGATTCGGCGATTACTCCGGCAACCAGGCGAACGCTCCGGCGGAAGGCGACCTGACGGTCAAGGAATGGAAGAAAGTTCTGATCCAGGAAGACGCGGAACAGGCTGCTGAATACAGAGCGGATGTGGAAGACTTCATCCAGAAAATCAAAGGCTAATCATTCGTAAAATGGCAGAAAAGGAAGGCAGCGGACGGATAAGGCCCGTGCCTTCCTTTGTTTCATAGGAGGGGAAAATGAAAAAACGGTGGAATCGAATCAAAACGTTTTTCAGTAAGCCGTACAACGTACTTCTGGTACTGTTCCTTATTGTTTTAACGTATTTAGTTGTTTTGCCGCTCGTTTCGATCGTCCGTGATACCTTTATCGTCCATGCACAGGAAAAAGCCCGTGTGCATCAGGCGGTGGGAACGTTTACGACGTACCATTGGATCCGGGCCTTCGCAAGCGAATTCAGTTCGTCATTATTGTGGGAACCGATCAAACACAGTATCGTTACTTCGGCATGGGCCTGCGTCGTGGCGATCGCCATCGGCGGATCGTTCGCGTGGCTGGTATCCCGTACCGATATGGCTTGGAAGAAGGTTTTGACAAAGTTGTTTATCTTCCCGTACATCATGCCCAGCTGGACATTGGCGCTGGCGTGGAAGAACTTCTTCAAAAACGTCGCGGTCACCGGTTCCGCCGGAATCTTCACCGCGCTTACCGGAGTCGCGACGCCGACCTGGTTCGGGTACGGGCAGTTCCCGATCATTCTGGTCACAGGCATGCATTACGCACCGTTTGCGTACATTCTGATCGGCGGTATTCTCCACAACATGGACGCGAACCTGGAAGAAGCGGCGATTATTCTGAAAACCAAGAGAGCGAGAATGTTCTGGCGCATTACGATCCCGATCGTCATGCCGGCTGTTCTGAGTACGATCATTCTGGTATTCTCCGGCGCGATGGCGGCTTTCGCGACGCCGCAGTTTTTGGGACTTCCGGTCCGGTACTATGTATTGACGACCGAGTTGTATGCCGCGATCAACGGTACGAATCCGGGCGTCGGATATATTCTGGCATTGGTCATGATCATATTGAGCGTGGTTATCATGATGGTCAACCAGTGGCTGATCGGTACGCGCAAATCGTACGCGACCGTCACCGGAAAGAGCGCCAATATCTCGGTCTTCCATTTACGGAAATGGAAATATCCTATCACGGTCATCGTGACGTTCGTCGTCCTGTGCATGTCCGTCATTCCGTTAATTACCTTCGCGCTGGAATCGGTGATGATGATGCCGGGGGATTACCGGTTATCCAATATGACTTTGAGT
>CACZNO010000215.1 GCA_902782505.1 uncultured Erysipelotrichaceae bacterium
CGACACCGCAGGTCACCGTTCCGAGATCCAGTCCCAAGATCCGCATTTCTACTTCCTCAGATACTCCCTTACCAGCGCTTCGATGATTTCGTGGCGTTCCACGGTCTGGATCACCGAACGGGCATTCTTATAACCGGAAATATAGGCCGGATCGTTGGTGATCAGATAGCCGGCGATCTGGTTTACCGCGTTGTATCCGCGTTCGGTCAGAGCTTCGGAAACATGTGTCAGGACATCTTTAATATTCTGGTTCCGAATGTCGTCCATATTGATTGCGATCGTCTGCGTTTTCATCCAACATCATCTCCTTTTTTCCATTATCATATTACCATTTTCATTCCCGGTTTCCAACGGTTCCTAAAGAATTCCGAGTTTCGCGCGCACGGCTTTGAGCGCTTCGTCCAGCTTCGCCGGATCTTTTCCGCCCGCCTGCGCGATTTCCGGTCTTCCGCCGCCGTTTCCGCCGGTCATCTGGGCCGCCAGTTTCGCGATATCTCCCGCGCGGTTGCCCATCGCAACCTGTGCCTTGGAGCACGCTACCGCGAACACCAGACGGTTATCAAATTTATTGGTTAAGAATACGAATCCGTCTGTCAGCTTCCCGCAGAGATCCAGCGAGAGTTCCTTCAGATCGGTCGTCGTATCGTTCTTCAGCTCCGCGAAAAGATACTGTTTGCCCGAAACCGTCTGCGCTTTTTCCAGTAAGGACGCGGCTTTCGCTTCGGATAACTGTGCCTTCAGACGCGCGTTTTCCTTCTTCTCTTCCTGTAATTCGCTCAGGATCTGGTCGCTCTTTTTCTTGATGCCCGTGCGGGAAGTCAAGCCGTAGTCCTTCGCCAGTTCATTTAAGGAATCCTGGTCGTGCTTCAGGAATTCATACGCCTTGTATCCCGTGCGGGATGTGATACGGCGGATGCCCGAGCCGATGGATTCTTCGGATTCGATCACGAACAGCCCGATTTCCCCGGTATTCGAAACGTGGGTTCCTCCGCAGAATTCCTTGGATTCTTCCCCCATCGAAACGACGCGCACCGTATCGCCGTATTTCTCGTCGAACAGCGCGATCGCGCCGGTCTTCTTCGCGTCTTCCATTGATAAAACCTGCGTTATGACCGCGTCATGACGCGAAATATAACGGTTGACCAGTTCTTCCACCTTGTGTAACTGCGCTTCGGTAGGCTTCTCAAAATGCGTGAAATCGAAACGTCCGTATTCATCGCCGCAATAGGATCCGGCCTGAGCGACATGATTGCCCAAGACCTCGCGCAGCGCCGCCTGTAACAGGTGTAACGACGAGTGGTTCGCGCGGATCAGGGTCCGGCGTTTTTCGTCGATTTCCAGACGGAACACATCGCCCTTGCGGATTCCTTCCTCGGTATCCACGCGGTGTAAGAACTGTCCGTGCGGCGCTTTCTTGACATCTTTAACGGTCAAGGTGACATCCCCGTTGGAGATGGTGCCGGTATCCGCGATCTGTCCGCCGGATTCCGCGTAGAACGGCGTCTTGTCAAACACGATTTCTCCGGTTCCGACGAGTTCATCCACCGCTTCCCCGTTTTGGAACAGGCCGATGACTTCCGCCTCGCATGTCGTATCCGTGTAACCGATAAACGTCGATTCAGCGTCAAAATCCATCAGATCCTTGGATTGCGAAGCCATGGACTGCACGTTTCCGCGGGCATTTCTCGCGCGTTCCTTCTGTTTCTTCATCTCTTCGTCGAATCCTGTCCGGTCTACGGTGATTCCCGCTTCTTCCGCGATTTCCACCGTCAGTTCATACGGGAAACCATACGTATCGTACAGCTTGAACGCGTCTTCTCCCGGTAAGACCTTGCCTTCGCAGTTCGCCAGGTATCCCTGTAAGATCCGTTCGCCTTCCTGTAATGTCGCATGGAAGGATTCTTCTTCGGATTTCACCAGTTTGGAGACCAGTTCGACCTTTTCCAAAAGATACGGATAGAAGTCTTTCATGTTTTCGGCCACCACCGGGACTAACTTGTACATAAACGCGCCTTCGATTCCGAGTTTCTTTCCGTAACGGACCGCACGGCGCAATACCCGGCGCAGGATATAGCCGCGTCCGGTGTTTCCGAACATCGCGCCGTCCGAAATCGCGAACGTCACGGTGCGGATATGGTCTGCGATGACCCGGTACGCCATCTTGTTTTCGCCTTCGTATTTTTTGGAGGTATACTGTTCCGCTGCACGGATGATCGGAAGGAACAAGTCCGTATCAAAGTTCGTCTCGCCGTCCTGAATCAGGCACACTAAACGTTCCAGACCCATGCCGGTATCGATGTTCTTGTGCGGTAATTCCTTGTATTCGGTGCGCGGAACGATGCCGGGCTTGCAGTCGTATTGCGAGAACACGACGTTCCATACTTCAATGTAGCGGTCGTTTTCGATGTCTTCGAAGAACGCTCTTTCCCCGAGTCCTTCCGGATCGTATTTTTCTCCCCGGTCGTAGAAGATTTCCGTGTCCGGTCCGCCCGGCCCTTCGCCGATTTCCCAGAAGTTGTCTTCCTTCTTGCAGATGTGGGACGGATCGACGCCGCACTTGATCCAGCAGTCGTACGCGTCCTTGTCATCCGGATAAACCGTGACATACAGGCGGTTTTTATCAAACCCGATCCAATCCGGGGACGTTAAGAATTCCCAAGCCCAGGGAATCGCCTCGTGTTTGAAATAATCGCCGATGGAGAAGTTTCCCAGCATCTCAAAGAACGTATGATGCCGTGCGGTCTTCCCGACGTTTTCAATGTCGTTGGTGCGGATCGATTTCTGCGCGTTGCAGATACGGTTCGATTTCGGCTTCATCGTGCCGTCAAAATATTTCTTCAGCGCCGCGACGCCCGCATTGATCCACAACAGGGTCGGATCGTTGTGCGGAATCAAACTTGCGCCGGGTTCCACCATATGCCCGCGTTCCTTGAAAAACTCCAAGAACATCGCACGCACTTCATTTCCAGTCAATCTTTTCTGTTCCATACTTTACCTCCGGAAAAATAAAAAAGTTCCTTCACACAAGGAACGTAAGTTTACGCGGTACCATCCTGCTTCGTGCCAAAAAAACACGCGCTTAATTTCCTTTTAACGCAAGGGTACGGGAAGTATTGGTTCCGCTCAAAGGAGAGCTTCCCTTTCCGTGGACGCTTGCACCCTTCGCGTCCTCTCTGCGGTTTGGATCGGTACTTATTCCTTGTCTTCGCTTTACGAAAAGTATTCTATCACACGCGGAATTCTAACACAACTCCAAAAGTTCCGGCAGTTTTTCAAAGCGTTCCTTGAACAATTCCTTCGCGGTCTTCATTGCGGAATCATACTTCCCGGAAGTCTCCGTCTCGATGTACAGGGAGTCGATGCCCCAGATTTTCGCGACAGCAATATCCGCCTTTTGATCGTTGCCGATCATGATGCTGTCTTTCTTTTTCAGCTTGTACGTTTCAAACAGGTTCCGGATGATACCTTCCCCCGGTTTTCTCACTTTCGCATCGCTGGACAAAACGATTCCGTCAAACGCATTCTTCAATCCCAAAAACTCCAGTTCCGGATTGGTGAAACAAGCCTGCGCATTCGACAAAAGGTAGATCTTCCCGCCCTTCTCCCGGATCATCTTAAACACCGGCATCACCCAGGGATACAAGCGCAGTTTCACTGTAGAAACGCAGCGGAAAAATATCGCCGTTTCCGCAATCAGATCCGCAGAAGGTTCGATTCCTTTTTCATGGAAAAGATCCCGGAACACATCGCACAATTCGATTTCATAATACGGATCCTCGCTTTGATTCTGGTAAAAATGACAAAGTGCCAGATACCGTTTCCAAAGCTCCGCGGGATTGTAATACGCCTCGTGTTCCCCGTACCAAAGCGCTGTCTTCTTCCAAAGATCCGGGTTCTCCTCATCGGTCCGGATATCCGCCAGCGTTCCGTACAGATCGAAAATGTAATTCCGGTACATCGCTTCTCCTCCCTTGTTACTTCTATTTTACACGCGTTTCCCTTCCGTCATCAAAAAAAGATGCTTGCACACCGCATCTTCTGCCATAATAAAGAAAAAGACAAGGAGAACAATCATGAAACGAATCCTGACTCTGACGGATGAATATTTCAAGATCTGGAACTCTGGTATCCGGTGTACCGTTTGCGCGAAGAAGGCTGTATCGTCGATATCGCCGCCAAGAAAAAAGGCCTCTACCATGGGAAATACGGCGTGCCCTGCGAAGTCACGATGACCTTTGATGAAGTCAATCCGGATGATTACGACGGATTACTGGTCCCGGGCGGATGGGCGCCGGACAAGATGCGCCGTTTCCCGGAAGTCCTGGAGATCGTGCGCAAAATCAATGCGGACGGCAAAGTCATCGGCGAGATCTGCCACGCGGGCTGGGTCTTGATTTCCGCGGGCATCTTACGCGGCAAAACTGTTACCAGCACGATCGGGATCCGCGATGACATGACCAACGCCGGCGCCGTCTGAATCGATGTTCCCTCCGTCGTTGACGGCAACATCGTCAGCGCCCAGGTGCCCTCTTCCTTACCGGCTTATATGAAAGACTATATCCGGGTCCTGAACGAAAGAAAATAACTGAAGTCTGTTATTCACAATGCGCCTCGCACATAACCACGTCCGTCTTTGGAAGTGGTTTTTCAAAGGGTTCTTATCAAAACACATGTTCATTCACTATGAGGATATCACTTTTTCACTACGATC
>CACZNO010000216.1 GCA_902782505.1 uncultured Erysipelotrichaceae bacterium
AAAATCATGAAGAAGACCCACCGTCCCGTGAAAATCCTGCAGTTCGGAGAAGGAAACTTCTTACGTGCGTTCATCGACTGGTTCATCCAGACGATTGACAACAAAACGGATTTCAACGGCGGCGTTGCGGTCGTCCAGCCTTTGGCGCACGGACGGGTAAGAGACCTTGAAGCCCAGGACGGCCTTTACACTTTACTGCTGGAAGGCGTGCAAAACGGCGAGGTCATCCGTCACCGCGAACTGATCGACGTTCTCGAAGACTACATCGATCCGTATACGCAATATGACAAATTCCTGTCGTACGCAAAGAGCGAAGATCTGAAGATCACCATCTCCAATACGACCGAAGCCGGCATCGCCTATGACCCGACGGACCTGGATTTCGAACATACGCCGAAATCCTATCCGGGAAAACTGCTGGCCTTACTGAAAGCGCGCTATGATCATTTCCGCGGCGCAAAAGAAGCAGGCTTATTCATCATCGCGTGCGAACTGATCGACAACAACGGCGATGAACTGAAGAAGTGCTTAGTAAAACTGGCCAAAGACAAAGGTTACGATGAGGATTTCTTAAACTGGCTTACTACCGCAAACCGTTACTACAACACCCTGGTTGACCGTATCGTTCCGGGTTATCCGCGCGATCAGGTCGAAAAGCTGCGTGAAGAACTCGGCTACATCGACAACAACATGGTCAAGGGAGAAATCTTCCATCTGTGGGTCGTGGAAGGCGATTTCGCGATCAAGGATGTCTTCCCGGTCGACAAAGCCGGTCTGAACATCATCCTGACGGACAACGTCAAACCGTACAAGGAACGCAAGGTCAAGATCTTAAACGGCGCGCATACCTGCATGGTGCCGATCGCTTACCAGATGGGCAAGACGCTGGTTTCCGAAATGATGAACGATGAAACCTGCCGCACCTTCTTAAATGACTTCATGCACGACGAAGTATGGCCGACCATCAAACTGACGGAAAAGGAATGCGAATCCTTCACCAACGATGTCTTTGAACGTTTCATGAACCCGACGATCCGTCATGAACTTCTGACGATCTCGCTGAATTCCATGACCAAGTACAAGACCCGTATTCTTCCTTCCGCAAAAGCGATCTACGAAAAGACCGGCGTGCTTCCGAAACATGCGTTATTCTCGCTGGCGTGCTTATTCAACATGTACTCGTTAAAGACGGAAGACGGCGCGCCGTTAGTCAAGGACGATCCGGAATTCCTGGAATTATGGGCGGAAATGTTCAACGGAACGCATACGGAAGAAGAAATCGTGAAACACGTCATGTCGTTACCGCACTGGGAATATGATTTCGACACCATGAAAGGAAGCAAGGACTACGTCGCGAAGATCCTGAAGGAAATCCGTGAAACCGGCGTGCGTGAAGCCCTGCGCAATGAGTTTGGCTTATGAGAAACACCATTCACATCCATCCGGATGATAACGTCTGCGTCGCGCTGCATGATCTGCATGCCGGAGACGCGGCGGAACATCTGATCCTGGACCGGGATATTCCGAAAGGTCACAAAATCGCGCTGAAAGACATCCATGAAGGCGAATTCATCGTCAAATACGGACAGGTCATCGGCAAAGCTACCGCAGAAATCAAAACAGGCGAGCATGTGCATTCCCATAACATGCGCACCAATCTGGACGGAATTCTGGATTATGTCTACAATCCGGTTCCGCAGAACGACCGTCACGAGGTTTCCCCGTACAAACTAACCGGTTACCGCCGGAAAAACGGAACCGTCGGGATCCGGAATGAGCTTTGGGTCATCGTGACCGTCGGCTGTATCAATTCCCTGGCGAAACGCATTGTGCGGAACTTCCGCAGAGATCATGATTTAAGCGGCATCGACGGCATCTACACCTTCGAACACCCCTACGGATGTTCGCAGATGGGCGAAGACCACAACACCACGGTCACGATCTTACGGGATATCGTAACGCATCCCAATGCCGGAGGCGTGCTGATCCTTGGGCTGGGATGCGAAAACAACCAGCTTCACACCTTCTACGAAGGACTGACGAATTACGATCCCGAACGCATCCGCTACTTCAACTGCCAGGAAGTCGGCGACGAACTGGAAGCGGCGGAAGAAGCGCTATCCTCGCTGTACGCGATCATGCGCCATGACCGCCGGGAACCGATCGACTGGAGCGATCTTACGTTCGGTTTGAAATGCGGCGGCTCCGACGGATTAAGCGGCATCACCGCGAATCCTTTACTGGGAAGATTCTCCGATAAAGTCCTCTCCTACGGAGGAAACATCATTCTGACCGAAGTTCCGGAAATGTTCGGTGCGGAACAGCTTCTGATGAACCGCGCGCGCAACGAAAAAGTTTTCGAAGGCATCGTAAAACTGATCGATGACTACAAACAGTATTTCATCGACAACCATCAGGTCGTTTATGAAAATCCTTCGCCCGGAAACAAGGCCGGCGGAATCACAACGCTGGAAGACAAATCCTGCGGCTGTATCCAGAAAGGCGGCACGGCGATCATCGACGGAACCCTCGGCTACGGGGAAAAACGTACGGTGCCGGGGCTCAATCTTCTTTACGGACCGGGGAACGACCTGGTATCCACGACAGTCTTAGGTTCAGCCGGATGCCAGATGGTCTTATTCACGACCGGCAGAGGCACCCCGTTCGGCGGATTCGTTCCGACCGTCAAGGTTTCGACCAATTCCGACATCTATAACCGGAAACCGCACTGGATCGACTTCAACGCGGGTATGATCGCAGACGGCGCCTCCATGGATGACACAGCCCAGCTGTTCCTCGAACAGATCGTACGCTATGTCAACGGCGAACAGAAGACCAACAACGAAACCTACGAATACAAGGAAATTGCGATCTTCAAGAGAGGAGTGACCTTGTAGTGGACAAGATGGAATTCTTTTTGGCGGTTGTCGTATCGTTTATCGTATTGTTGTTCCTGTTTAGGGCAGCGATCGGATACCGCAGCTACAAAAACTCGATCTTTCCGCATCTCTACGACAATTATCTGATCGACTATTTCTACAAGATCAACGTCCTGCAGGATATTTCCAAATCTGCGCGGCTGAAGAAACTGATCGGTCATCACCGCATCGTCTATTCCACCGTCAGCGACCGGGAAGGCAAAATCCTGACCCAGCTCTGCAACATCATCCATTCCAAGGGCATCCTGTCGATTGCCTACATGAATCCGGGCGGAGAACTGCACGGCAAGGATACCGGGAACTGGTATGTGCGCCGGGATGACGGCGAAGGTATGAAAAACTACAAGGTCGAGAATCCGGTCGTTCATCTGAAAGAATACGGGGAACACATCCGCAAGATCACCGACGGAAAAACGGCGGACCGTGTCATCGCTGTCAGCGATTCCGCGGACATCTCGCATATCAGCCTTCAGACCGCCAAAGTAGTCCCCTTCTCCAAACTGCCGGAATACATCCGGAACGCGGAGGGAGATTACGGGTTAAACGATGTGGAGATCGATGAGATCTACGAAAAGATGGGCGGAAAGCTCAAAAAATAAACTCCATGAAATAAGCCATCATCGGATGGCTTATTTTGTTTAGTGATCTTTGCGGCTGTAGTTGTTGCGCATATTCCGGCAGGCGTGGTTCAAAATCTGATTCAGACAGCGGACCGATTCCTTTTGGGCCATTTCCGCCAGGTCTTCATTTGCCTTCTCCATCAGCGAGAAGTCATTTTTTTCCGTCATTTTCCGGTCGTATTCGCTCAGCAGGCGGTGACTTTCGTTCGCCGTGCCTTCCTGGTAGCGTTCGATCATTTGCGCTGTGACGGGGAAATACGGGTCAGCCAGCGCCCCGATCAGACGGGATGCCCAGAAGAAATTCTCCGTGGAAACATCCGTCGTGACATCCTTCACATACTTCGGCATCCTGCCGGTATTCGTGTAAAACGGAATCGCGGTATTGAACGCGTTGGATCCGAACGTGATCCACTCCACTGCCTGGATTTCCTTCGGCATATATCCGCGTACCTGCAGGATCGCGGTGACGCCGGTACGCCCGATCCCGATGGAGCGGTATTTTCCCTTTTCCGGATCATTTCCCGGATTGTAGGGATTGTACGGGGTTCCCTGGTAGTACGAAGACAGGATGTATTTGACATCTTCGACCGTGATCTTGCGTTCCGGCACAAAGGACCAGGGAATATTATCGCTTTCCGGCGTGAAGTCCGCGTCCGGTCCGTCCCATTTGTAGGTTGTCGGATTGAAATAGCGGCCCATGTACCAGCTGCGCGGCGTGCAGTACACATGATCGGAATCCGTGTGGGAACCAAAGACATTGCGCGGATTGAAGTTTCCGTCGTTATTGCAGTCCAGGTGATTCTGCGCAATGAATTCCTTCAGATCCGCCGAACACATATATTCCTTTTTCGCGCCGAACGCATCCTTGAAATCAAACTTGTCGATTCCGAACTGGTTAGGCATCACGACGTATTCTTCATCCTTCACACGGCGTGCGATCCAATGATGTCCGCCGATCGTTTCCAGCCACCAGATTTCCTTGTCGTCGCTGAAGGCGATCCCATTGGGTTCATACGTTCCGTATTTTTCCAATAACCCTGCCAGACGTTCCACGCCTTCGCGGGCATTATGAATGTACGGCAGCACCAGGACCACCAGATCTTCTTCACCGATGCCTCCGGCTTTGTCTTTTTCCTTTTTCGATTTCGCCTTTTCGTATTTCACATACGGATCAGCACCCATGACTAACGCGTTGGTGGAAATCGTCTCCGTCGCGGTCATGGCGACGTTCGCTTCGTTGATCCCGTGCGCTGCCCAGATGCCTTTTTTCTTGTCGACGTTCGGCGTCGCGGTGTAGCGCATCGGATGATCCGGTAATTCGATTTCCAGATGCGAAATCACGCTCTTATATTTTTTCGGCTGGTCTTTCGGATTTACGACAATCAGTTTCTTGACGTCGAAATCTCCGTCATCCGTTCTGGCGATGATGGTCGATCCGTCATAGGAAGCCTTCTTCCCGACCAATAGTGTTGTACAAGACATGTAATACCCCCTGCCTATTACCTGAATATACATTCTACTGATTTTGACAAAAACGTCAACCATCAAAAAAACAGCCCGAAGGCTGTTATTTGGATTTGTTTTTGTTTTGACGCTCCCGCTGGTATTCCGCGTTGCCTTTTTTGAATTTATACTTTTTCAGCATCCGCGGCAGAATCTGCCAGCTCAGATACGCGATCACTCCGGGCAATACGATCACAAGCCCCGGGAACAGGATCACAACCGCAATCGGAACCGCAATACTGATAATCAGAATGAAGATGGATTCCAGCATGCAGGTAAA
>CACZNO010000217.1 GCA_902782505.1 uncultured Erysipelotrichaceae bacterium
AAACGTCATCTTTTTCCCTTACCGCGACCCGGAGGATTTTCTGATTACCTACGACGCGGTTTTCACCAAGACGGTTTACGAAGGAAAGGGAAGAAGATCGAAAAAGCGTGAGGCGGAATTTATCGCCCGTTTGAAGGATACCGTAGGGGAAATGCTGGAAAACGAAGACGCGGAGATTTTCTGGGACGAGGAGATCCGTCCCTGCCGGAGGGCGTAGGATGCTGAAGGCGGGATGTGTGATTGCGGTCGAGACGGCGTCTTTCTTCGAAGAATTCGGGAAACCGGATGAGACGCTGTACGCCGGAAAACGGCCGGTCTGGAAGTATAAAAAAGACACGTACGAACTCTACGCGATCCATTCCGGCGCGGGAGAGATTTTTGCGTCCATGGCCGCGCAGCTTCTGATCAGTACCTACAAGATTGATATGCTGTTCAATTTCGGCGTAGTCGGCGGTCTGAACGAGTCGATGGCGCTGGAAAAAATGTGCGTGGTCAAGGAAGTCGTGCATTATGAATTCGACACTTCCGAGATCGACGGATGCGAACCCGGAAGATATCTTCAGTATCCTTCCGCCGCGATTCCGGTGAATGAAAAACTGCTGGAAGCGGCGTTAAGGATTGAACCGTCGCTGAAACCGGTGCGCTGCGCTTCGGGAAACCGGTTTGTCGGAGACCCGGCAAAGAAAAGAGAACTCGCCGAAAAATACGGAGCGGAAATCTGCGAAATGGAAGCCGCGGGGATTCTGTTGACGGCGGACTGGAACGAAGTGCCGTGTCTGATGATCAAGATGGTTTCGGACGGGGTCGAAGGCGGTGCGGAGGAATTCGCGCGGGAATTGGAGAATACCGGCCGAAAGTGCGCGGCGATTCTGGCAAAAGTTCTGGAAGAAATCGCGGAGGATCAATGAAGGACAAAAACGGAATAATCCGGTTATACAATATGATCCTGCCGATCTGGTTACTGGTATGGTGGCCGAGTTATCTGTGGCTGATCCTGATTCCCTTGAATTACCTTTGGGACCGGCTCATGTTTTCGTTCGCGTTACAGAAAGAAGAAGTCGAAAACCGGAAGAAAATCGCCCGTTATCATACCTGGGAGATCTGTCTTGCGGGATTTGCGGCGGATTTTGCGGGTGCGGCGGTGCTGTACTTTATCGCGGTGACTTTCGGGGAGAAAGGATGGGTCTACGAACATATCACGGAACATCTTCTCAATCCGTTTACGGATGTGTTCATGTTTCTGCTGGTGTGCTTCAGCATCGCAATCTCCGGGTTACTGGTCTATCTTTTGGACGGAGTCGTCCTCAGGGGTGCGGTATTACGGTCCGGAGAAGAACTCCGCGGGGATCAGATCCGGAAAATCGCTTTCTGGATGGCCGTTACGACGGCGCCGTATTTCTATCTGGTGCCGGTGATCGTGTAAAACGCTTGTCTGAGCGTTTTTTCTTTAGGGTTTGGAAAATAGTGCTCTGCGCTTTATAATGGATACAGTATGAAAAGGCGATTTTTCTGGGGCTTGGCGATCGTATTGTTCGGGGTGCTTGTTTTGACGCGTCTTTACCGTGTGCACGCACCGGATCCCGCGGAAGTTCTCATCAACGGGCCGAAGACCGGTCAGGTCCGGAAAGTCACTTTGGATTATTGCGTGGACGGTGATACAATGTATTTTTCTGCCGGAAGCGAAGAACTGAAAGTACGGTTTGCGGGCATTGACGCGCCGGAACTGGAAGACGAAAGCGGCGTCCGCGATCCGCTCGCCGCAAAGGCTAAGGAACGGGCGTGCAATCTGGTGCGCGGGGCAAAGGAAATTCTCCTCGAAACGCAGGAGGATGACCTTTATGACCGGTACGGAAGGCTTCTGGCGTGGGTGTTTGCGGATAGGGAACTGGTCCAGTATCAATTGGTCTACGAAGGTCTGGCAGACACGAAATATCTGAATGAAACGTCGTTATACCGGAAGGAATTGCTGGAAGCGATGCGGTATGCGAGAAAATACAAGCGCGGCATCTGGGAAACAGGAGAATAGGAAATGATACAGTTTACATTGGGAGAAGTCATCAAGGCGGTAAACGCGGCGGAAGCGGTGAACGTAGATCCGGAAAAACGGATCGACGGGGTGACATCCGATTCGAGAAATATCACCGTAGGAAATCTGTTTGTACCGATCAAAGGTGAACGGGTCAACGGACACAGTTTTGTGGTGTCCTGTATTCAAAACGGCGCGTCCGCTTCTTTCTGGGCGGAAAACGAACCGCACCGGCCGGAAGGGGTTCCGCTGATCATCGTCAAGGATACTGTCAAGGCGTTACAGGATCTGGCGGCCGCGTACCGGCAGACATTGAAGGCGACCGTGATCGGCGTGACCGGGTCTTCCGGAAAGACTTCGACCAAGGACATCATCGCGTCCATCGCGTCGGTAGGATACCGGACCCAGAAGACGTTAGGAAATCACAATAACGAGATCGGTCTTCCGATGACGATTTTGTCCATCCATGAAGATACGCAGGTCGCGGTGGCGGAAATGGGCATCGACGGATTCGGACAGATGGACCTTCTCGGGTCGATTGCCAATCCGGACGTCGCGGTCATCACCAGCATCTCCGAATCCCATATCGACATGTTCGGATCCTTGGAAAACATCACCGAACAGAAATACAAGATCACGGAATATCTGCGTGAAAACGGCTTGTGCATCTATAACGCGGATACCCCGTTATTGGACGATTACGCGAAAGCGCATCCGATTTCCCAGCGCACCGTGTCGTACGGTTTGGAGGAGAAGGCCTCGTTTAGGGCGCTTACCAAGCGTTTTGAGAAGGACGGGATTCACTTCACCACACCGGAATTCGGCGGATTTGAGTTCCATTTAGGCTTAATGGGAGACTATGAAGTGCGTAACGCTTTGGCGGGCGTATTGTGCGGGATTTCGTTAGGGTTAAACGCTGCGGAGATCCAGAAGGGATTCGATGGGGTGGAATTGACCGGCAAGCGGGAAGACATCGAACATATCGGCGCTTCCACGGTGATTGACGGGACCTACAATTCCAATCCGGGAAGTCTGGCGGAGACGCTGAGGATGCTGGGAGATTTCCCGGCGGATTGTCCGAAAATCGCGATTTTGGGCGATATGTACGGATTGGGGGAACAATCGGCGGCATTGCACGCAAAAGTCGGAAAAGAAGTGGATTACCGCGGAATCGATGAATTGTGGACCATCGGGCAGTTTACGCCGGAAATCGGGAAATACGCCGTCAAACGGTTCCCGGATTTGGTGTGGAGACACTTTTCGTCCAAGGAAGAACTGCGTGCGGAATGGGTCAAGCTGTGTGAAAAAGAAAATTTCATTATGGCAAAGGCTTCCCGTGCGGTAGAATTAGATATAGTACTACAGGAAGTGAGGAACGCGTATGAGCGATAAAATCAGAATCGGCGTCCTGTTTGGAGGACAGTCTTCGGAATACAGCGTCAGTTTACACTCGGTATCGTCGGCACTCCGGTCGATGCCGGAAGAATATGAAGTTTTGACCTTCGGGATCACCTCGGACGGAAACTGGTATCAATACGAGGGCTCCATTGATGCGATCGAACACGATCACTGGCTGGAAGGCACCGTTTATCCGGCGACGTTGAGCCTGAATCCGGGAGACCACGGTTTCCTGGTTCATAAAGGAGACAAGGTCGAAACGGTGCGGATCGATGTGCTGTTCCCGATCATGCACGGGCTGCACGGGGAAGACGGAACCGTACAGGGCGCGTGCGAACTCGCAGGCATTCCGTGCGTAGGATGCGGAATGACTTCCAGCGCCATCTGCATGGACAAGGAATACACCCACGTCGTCATGGAACACGCGGGCATTCCGATGGCCAAATGGTTCTGCGTCCGCAAGGAAGAAGGCTATGACGCGAAAAAACTGTACGAGAAAACCGTCATGGAATTCGGTCTTCCGTGCATCATCAAGCCCTGTAACGCGGGTTCCAGTTACGGTGTTTCCAAGGCCAAGGACTTTGAAAGCTTCCGTGACGGTCTGGAAGACGCGTTCAAATATGACCGCAAACTGATCATAGAGGAATTCTTAAACGGATTTGAGGTCGGCTGCGCGGTGTTGGGACAGGTTGATCCGTTACTGGGCGAACCGGACGAAATAGAAATCTCGACGGATATCTTTGATTTCGTGGAAAAATACAATCTCGTCACCTCGAAGATCCACGTACCGGCGAGAGTTTCTCCGGAAATGAAAGAAAAGATCTACGCTTCGGTGCGTACGATTTACCGGGCTTTGGACTGCAAGGGCATGGCGCGGGTGGATTGCTTCGTAGTGGGAGAAGAAGTATATCTCAACGAAGTCAATACGATTCCGGGATTCACCTCGGCTTCCCGCTATCCTTCGATGATGAAGGCGAAGGGCTACAGTTTCACGGATGTGATCCGGATGCTGATCAGGGAGACTTTGAAATAGTTGTATGAATCTTGCGCGCGGTTATCTGGAAATTCGAAAGGATCTTCTTCAGTCCGACTACATGGAACTGAAGAATTTTCTTACCGGCAAATGTGCGATGATCTGTATTGTCAAATGCGACGGATATGGCTTTGACGGAGTCCGTGAAGCGCTTCTGTTACAGGAATGGGGCGCGGATTTCTTCGGCGTCGCCTGCAGCGCGGAAGCGGTGATGTTACGGAAAAACGGTATCCGGGGCGATATTCTGATCCTCGGTCATACGCTGGAAGAAGCTATTCCCGATTTATGGAAATACGATCTGATCCAGACGGTCGGAGATATCGGATACGGCAGATATCTGGCGGCAAAGGCTTCCGGGGACCGGGCGTCTGTCCGGGTCCATTTCAAGATCGACACCGGAATGCACCGCCTGGGAATCACGCAGGAAACCCCGATGGAAGCGATCCGGAAGCTGTACGATGATCCGTGTCTTCACGCGGAGGGAGCGTTCAGTCATTTCGCCGCGGCGGACAGTTTCCGTGCGGAAGACAAGGCGTTTACCCTTTGGCAGAAAGAAACCTTTGACCGTTGGCTGAAGAAGGCGGAAGATGCGGGTATGCGATTTGCCTGCACGCACATGTCGGCCAGCGCAGCCATTGTCAACTATCCGGAATTCCTGAAGGACTATACGCATTGCCGTCCGGGGATCCTGTTCCATGGGTTTGACAGCGGCGATATGGCACATCCCTATCTGCGGAAGGAAGTGTTATCATTAAAGAGTTACGTCGGGAAGATCGACGTTTTGCGCAAAGGCGAAACGATCGGTTACGGACGTACATATACCGCGGAAAAGGATTTGACGGTCGTCACGGTGCCGGTGGGGTACGGAGACGGTATTCCGCGGAATTACAGGGGCGGAGAAGTATTGATTCACGGCGTCCGCTGCCCGATCATCGGACGGATTTCGATGGATCAGTTATGCGTGGACGCGTCGGAAGCGGGGAATCTTTCGATTGCGGACCCGGTTCTTCTGATCGGAAAGGACCGTGACGAAGAAATCACCTTAAGGGAGATGGCGGATAAAGCCGGGACGATTCCCAATGAGATCGCGGCGAAGTTCACTTCCCGTCTTCCGAGAATTTATATTTGAGTAAGAGTATGATCAAGTGGATTGCGAATTTTTTCTGGAAACTGTATAAAATCCTGACGCACCGGATGTTTCTGACGGTGATCCTTTTGTTGGTGCAGTTTGTGGTCATGTATCTGATGCTGTACTACGCCAACGATTATTCCGTGTATGTACAGGGCGTTTTCCAGTTCATTTCGGTGCTCATGATCATCTATATCCTGAACCAGGACGATAATCCCAATGAAAAGATGTCGTTTATCATGTTTATCGCGTTAATTCCGTTCTTCGGAGTTCCGTTCTATATTATCTGGCGCGGGAAAACCGTACATGAAAAATACCGTCTGACTCTGGAAAAATCTCATAACCAGGTCAAGCATCTGCACATGCAGGATGAAAGCGTCGGAAACGAATTGCGTGAACTGGACCGCAAACGGTACCGCGAGGCGGAATATGTTTACCGTGAAAGCGACTTCCCGGTGCACAAGAATACCTCGACGAAGTATTATCCTTCCGCGGAAGCTCTGTACGAAGAATTGCTGCCGGCATTGGAGAACGCGAAGCACTTCATCTTCATGGAATTCTTCATCATCAAACACGGTGAAATGTTCGATACGATCATGGAGATCCTGAAGAGAAAAGTTAAGGAAGGCGTGGAGGTCCGGTTCATGTACGATGATTTCGGATGCGCCGGAAATCTGCCGATGCACTATGACCGGGAATTAAAGGAAATGGGCATTGAAGGCGTGATCTTCAATCCGTTCAATCCGCGTCTGACGATCAACCACAACTTCCGCGACCACCGCAAGATCATCGTGATCGACGGATATATCGGGTTTACCGGCGGATTGAACCTGGCGGATGAGTACATCAACAAGATCTCTCCGTACGGATATTGGAAAGACAGCGGGATCCGTCTGGAAGGGGACGCGGTATGGAACCTGACGGTTTCGTTCCTGGAAAACTGGGATTTTGCGTCCGAAAGCCATTCCGATTATGCGTTGTTTACACCGCACAGATACCACGAGGAATCGTTTGAAGCGCTGGACGACGGGTATGTCATGCCGTACGCGGATAATCCGTTAGATGACGAGGAACTCGGACAGTCGGTCTATGTGAACATGATCAATAACGCCGTGGACTACATCTGGTTCACGACCCCGTATCTGGTGCTGGAGACCTCGGGCCAAAACGCCCTGGAACTCGCGGCGAAACGCGGGGTGGACGTGCGTATCATCACGCCGGGGATTCCTGACAACAAGATCCACACCTACGTAGTCACCCGGTCGACTTACCGGCATCTGATCCAGAACGGCGTGCGTATTTATGAATACACACCGGGCTTCGTCCACGCGAAAAACGTCCTGTCCGACGATGAGGTCATGTCCTGCGGCACCATCAACCTCGATTACCGCAGTATGTACCACAACTTCGAAAACGGCGTCTGGGTATATCGTTCAAAGAGTATCGAAGACATGAAAAAAGACTTCCTTCAGGTGATGGAAGTCTCCAAGGAAATCGATATGGACTGGGTGAAGAAACGTCCGCTGACGCAGCGTTTTGCCCAATACATCTACCGGATCATGTCGCCGTTCCTATAATAATTCATCATGGAACCGTTCTTCAGAAATGTGAACGGTTTTATTTTCCGAAAGATAGAAACGGGGAATGCGTTCGGAGATGCGGCAGAGAATTTCATGCGGAATCGTTTCCAGATCCCGGGAAACCTCGGTCAGAGGAATCGTCTGTCCGAACAATTCCACCTGCGTGTGCGGTTCGATGTATTCCGGCAGGCGGACCATCGACTGGTCCATACAGATCCGTCCGACATGCGGCACGCGCACGCCGTTGATGCTGACGCAGCGGTGCGCATTGCGCCGGTCCCATCCGTCCGCGTATCCGACCGACATGGTGCCGATCCATTCGTCTTTTTCCGCGGTGTACGTGGCACCGTATCCGACAGTTTCACCTGCGTGGATTTTTTTCACCAGCGTCAGGGAAGAATACAGGGATAATACCGGTTTGAGATCCGGATGATCCGCATAACCGTAAATACCGATGCCCGGACGGATCATGTTGGTGAAGTTTTCGGGGTTATGGAAGACGCCGTCGCTGTTGGACATGTGAATGTAGCGGAAGGGATAATCCACCGCTTTGACCGTGCGGACGAAGCGTTCGTACTGCGTTTTCATGAAAGCGTCATCCCGTACGTCCGCCGTGGCGTAATGGGAGAAAATACCTTCGACGATCGCGCCGCGTGCAAACAGGATGCGTACGGCTTCTTTGATTTCTTCGGCACTGTGAAAACCGATGCGGTTCATGCCGGTATCGACCTTGATATGCACGTGTAATCCGCGCAGATCCTTCGGCAATTCCTTTACAAACTCCATGGAGGGAATGGTAAGGGATAAATCGTACTTGACCGCGACATGTTCAAGGGTCGGTAAAATCGCCCCGAGCACCAGGACCATTCCTGTCACATGATTCTGACGGAGGTGTATTCCTTCTTCCAAAGAGGAAACCGCGAACTTGTCGTATCCCCAGCTGTTGGCGCAGCGTGCCATATACGCGTCACCGTGTCCGTACGCGTTGGCCTTCACGACGATCATCACGTCCTTGCCGGAAATCTTCCGGTAAAGATCTAAATTCGAATGGAACGCGTCCAGGTCAATCTCCGCCCATGTCTGGAATTGTTTCATATTTGATTCCCCCTGTCAGCCTTCATCTACCGCAAGATTATAACACATTTTTTCTTTCTATATTATTGACTGAGAATATTTAACTATGGTATATTATTCAAGCGCTGGAAACGGCGTCACTGGAGGTTTAGCTCAGTTGGGAGAGCATCTGCCTTACAAGCAGAGGGTCGGGGGTTCGAGTCCCTCAACCTCCACCATGTGTATTACCGGTTAGGACTAGCGCCGGATTAGCTCAATTGGCAGAGCAACTGATTTGTAATCAGTAGGTTGTAGGTTCAAGTCCTATATCCGGCACCATGAAAGTGGGGAGGTAGCGAAGTGGCTAAACGCGGCTGACTGTAACTCAGCTCTCTCCGAGTTCGGCAGTTCGAATCTGCCCCTCCCCACCACTTTTTCTTGGGGTATAGCCAAGCGGTAAGGCATCAGATTTTGATTCTGACATCTCCCTGGTTCGAATCCAGGTACCCCAGCCACAAAGGCAAATGACCCGTTAGCTCAGTGGTAGAGCATCTGACTTTTAATCAGAGGGTCGTGCGTTCGAGTCGCACACGGGTCACCACTTATACTTGCGGATGTAGTTCAGTGGTAGAACTTCAGCCTTCCAAGCTGACTATGCGAGTTCGATTCTCGTCATCCGCTCCATTGCGTAAGAAAAGGAACCTTGAAGGTTCCTTTTTTATTCTGTTTCGGGATCCAGATACATCTTCCGCAGAGTTCCCAGATCTTTCGCTGTAAGCCCGTATTCTTTTTCAAAGAAGTTTTCATAAGTGTCGTAGCGTTCCTGGATCTCCGCCATGAACATGTGCGCCGATTCCGGCAGGGAACCTTCGATCGCAGTCAGAAAGGTGCGGTAATTCTTGCTGATTTTCGGAAGGATCCCGCGGCGTTTGATGCGGTTTTCGATGAAGTCCTTCCGGTATTCGTTGGTCAGCAGATAATCTTCCAGAATGTGTTTTTCCGGTACCCCCAGCGCCAGAAGGATCAAGATCGCCGCGATGCCGGTGCGGTCTTTTCCTTGGGAACAATGTACCAGGATCGGCGTGTTTCCCTCCAGGATCTCCCGGAAAAGAATCCGGTAGGCTTCGTTGGAATACGCCAGCGCCGAGAAATAACTGGCGACTAACCGCGATACCAGGTTTCCGTGCTGGTCTTCGTCGACGATCATTCCCCAAAGCTCCCGGAAGGAATAGTTCAGATCTTCCAGAATGTTTCCGAAACCTGCGCAGACTTCAATGACCCGGATATCCCCGTCTCTGGGATCAGGCAGTTTTCTGACCCGTCTTGGTGCGCGCAGATCAATGACTGTCCGGATGCCGAGATCTTTCAGAGCCTCGATTTCTTCCGCAAGGAAAAGACCCGGTGCCCCGCTGCGGAAAAACACGCCGCGTTTTACCGTTCCGTTGTACGCCGAAGGATAGCCTCCGATATCACGGAAATTCGTTTCTTTACGGAATCGTTCGTCAGGTTTGTTCATAAGGGTATTATAACGCTATAATGAACATATGAGTCTGGAAAGCGATCTCTTTATGAAACGGAAACCCGATGAAAAGAAACTGCGCTCGTTCGGCTTTGTGCCGGAAAACGACGGGTTTTCGTATGAGCGCATCGTCATGGACGGGAAATTCCGCGCGGTTGTCCGCGTGTCGTCCAAGGGCGAAGTTTCCGGGGATATGATCGACGCGGAAACGGATGAAGAATATCTGCCGCTTCATATGCGCCACGCGGACAACACGACCGCAAACCTGGTGCGAAGCGCTTATCTGGATGTGCTGCGTGAAGTGGCGGAGAAGTGTTTTGTCATGACCGAATTCATGTCCGACCAGACGATCCGTATGGCTTCCTGGATCCAAAAGGAATTCGGGGAGGAACCGGATAATCCGTTTTCCGATGTGGACGCCGCGATTTTCCGCAACAGGGAAAGCCGCAAATGGTACGCGATCGTGATGATTGTCGAAAAAGGAAAAGTCCTCGGCACGAAGGATGAATCACGTGCGGAAGTCATGAACCTGAAAGTTCCGAAAGAACGTCTCGAAGAAATCTTACAGATCAAAGGCATCTATCCCGCCTATCACATGAACAAGAAATCCTGGGTGTCCATCATCATGGACAACACCGTCCCTGATCCCTGGGTCGAACATCTTCTCGAACAATCCCGTTCGTTCACCGAAACCCGCAATCCCCAAAACGCTCCGCATGACTGGATCGTTCCCGCGAATCCAAAATATTATGATGTGCTGGGAAATCTGAAAGCGTACGGCACTCTTGAATGGCCGGGGATCAAAGGCGTCAAAGCGAATGATACCGTCTACATCTATTACGCCGCGCCGTATTCTTGTCTTCTGATGAAATGCCGTGCTGTATCCTTCACCGGCGGAACTGACGCAGCCGGATTAACCCTCGAAGAGGTCTATGACAAGGACCGGTATCCCCTG
>CACZNO010000218.1 GCA_902782505.1 uncultured Erysipelotrichaceae bacterium
GTATTCCGGATCCGTGATGTTGGAAAGCTGATTTGCCAGATAATCGTAGATGGATTTCGTGTTTTCGTTCATATGGTCTCCTTTGGTCTGTTGGTATATGGAAGAAAAACGGGCTTACGCTTAATTGCGGAAGCCCGGTATGCGGTTTATTGGTGGAGGCGAGGGGAATCGAACCCCTGTCCAAGAAAAGTTCCACATTTGAACGTCTACAGTTTAGTTCGTCAATGTACCGGCCATCCCTTGACAAACGGAGGTAAATGACCGGGCCTTCGTAGGGTTTTCGACGTACACGCACCGAAGAATGCGGGTACGCTTATTCTCTGTTTGTGATAATTCAGCTTATCCCGAGACCGGACAAGTGAACCAGCCGCGTCACGCTTATTGGTGAATTAAGCGGCAAAAGCAAACTTATTGTTGCCAGTTATTTTTGTTTTGGCTCTTAGGAAGCCGCCCCACTGCAGTTCAAATCAAACATGATCCTGTCGAGACCCAGATACGCCCCCAGGTTCCGCGTAGTCAGTATAGACAATACGCGGGAATTACGCAAGTTTTTTATACGTAGATGCAGCCTTCTTCGTCTTCTTTCTTGGTTAAGGCGATGATGCCGCGGACGATGCCGATGATAGCCGGGATTCCGGTCCAGCAGAATAATACGCAGACCACGCCCAGCGCGATCTTCTTGGCATAGAAGTGATGCACGCCGAGGTCGCCTAAGAGAATCGCGAATAACGCGTATGCGATCTTGTTGACGCGGACTTTTCCTTCCAGTTCGCCCTGAATGTTCTTCGCTGCGAATTCCGCTGCGTTTTTGACATCCTGCGCGTCGAACTTGTGATCGTCCTTGACGATCATGATCGTTTCCTTGCCGTCGTATACTTTTACTTCATCGCCGACTTCCGGCGTGTAGTTGAAGTTGCCGATGTAGTATTCTTCCAGTCCGCCGTTGTCGGTGCCGACGTAGACGATATCGTCTTCGATTTTCAATACTTTCGCCATAATGAATCCTCTTTTCTTTTGCGGGAAGGGCTGCGCGAATCGCACAGCCCGCCGAAATCCTTACTTCTTAATGAACTTGTTGTAGGCCCAAATAGTGATGCAGGCACCGATTACGGAAATAATAATCGAACCGATCAGTTTATCCGACGTATGTCCGAAAATCAGATTCCATAAGAAGCCGCCTACGAACGAGCCTACAAGGCCGAGCGCTAGGTTCTGAATCCAGTTATCGGATTTCAGGCCCATGAGTTTGGAGGCCAAAAATCCGGATACGCAGCCTACTGCGATTGTGCAAATTAACCACCAAAGCATAATGTTATCCTCCTTGATACACCTATATTGTAGAAACGGCGGGGGATTTCTTCAAGCAACAATCACCCCGAAATGTAAAGACGGCTATTTCCGGTGATACAGCTTCTTGTGCTGGTAGACCGGATCAAACGTCACGTTGATGCCGAGCTTGCGGAACACGTTGGCGTCTTCCGACGGTAAGATGACTGTGGAGTGCGCCTCCGAACCGCGCAGATTCACAAGCTGGGCCATCGCCTTGGCGGCCAGTTCGTTGGCTTGCGCGGTAATGGCCAGGGCAATCAGCAATTCATCTGAATGTAACCGCGGGTTATGGTTGCCGAGGTTGTTGATCTTGAGATCCTGGATCGGCGTGATGTACTTGCTGTCGATCAGAAGCTGTTCCGGATCGATGTTGCCTAAAGCTTTCAGGGCGTTGATGATGACGGCCGCGCTGGGTCCGAATAAGGAAGACGTTCTTCCGGTGACCATTCGGCCGTCCGGCAATTGGATCGCCAGCGCCGGAGCTCCGGTTTCCTTTGCGCGGGCACGGGCTACCAACGCTACCCGGCGGTCTCCGGGGCCTACGCCGCATTCATTCATCAGAAGTTCGATCTTCTGTACGGCTTCCTGGGTTCCGCGGTCACTGCGGAAATCTACCAGGGCAGTGTAATAGCGCCGGATGACTTCTTCTTTCGCGGCTTTCTGGGCCGCGGCGTCGTTGGTAATGCAGAAACCGGCCATGTTGACGCCCATATCTGTCGGAGACTTGTAGGGAGATTCCTTCTGGATTCTTTCGAAGATCCGGTTTAGGACCGGGAAGATCTCCACGTCGCGGTTGTAGTTGACGGCGAGTTTTCCGTAAGCTTCGAGATGGAACGGGTCGATCATATTGACGTCGTTGAGGTCGGCCGTCGCCGCGTCATAGGCCAGATTGACCGGATGATGCAGGGACAGATTCCAGATCGGGAAGGTTTCAAACTTCGCGTATCCGGAACGGATGCCGTTGACCTGATCGTGGTAAAGCTGTGAGAGACAGGTCGCCATTTTTCCGGAACCCGGGCCCGGCGCCGTGACGACGATGAGCTGACGGGTGGTGGGAACGTATTGATTCTTTCCCATACCCTGGGGCGAGACGATGAAGTCCACATCCGCGGGATACCCCGGAATCGGATAATGGAAATACGTCTTGACGCCTTCCTTGTTGAGTTTTTTGCGGAACAGATCCACGGAAGGCTGCCGGGTGTATTGCGTGATGACTACACTGGGCGCATAGAGATCCAGGGATTTGAAGGCGTCCAAAAGCCGGAATACTTCCTGGTCGTAACTGATTCCCAAATCGCCGCGGGACTTGGATTGCTCAATGTTGTTGGCGTTGATACAGATGATCAGTTCGGTCACATCTTTGAGTTCCGTCAAAAGCTTGATCTTGTTGTTGGGCTCATATCCGGGCAATACGCGCGCGGCGTGGAAGTCTTCAAACATCTTTCCGCCGAATTCCAGGTACAGCTTTCCGTCAAAGTGGGAAATCCTCTCCAGAATCTTTTCGCGCTGCAGTTTCAGATACTTTGCGGAATCGAACGCA
>CACZNO010000219.1 GCA_902782505.1 uncultured Erysipelotrichaceae bacterium
CTTATTCGTATCGGGCTTCATCGGCACGCCGCAAATGAACTACTTCGATGCGCGCCTGGAAAAGAAAAACGGCGAATACCACGTTCTGGTCAAGGGACTGGATATCGTGCTGCCGGCAGACAAGAGAGACCGTCTTGCGGCCAACGGCACAGCGGATCAGGATATCATCCTGGGCGTGCGTCCGGATCATATGACCGTAGAGGAAAACGGTATCGACGCGTTGGTCGACGTTTCCGAATTGATGGGTCCTTCGTGCCACCTCCATATGACGGTAGACGGCAAGGACGTCATTGCGATCGTTCCGACGAAAGGCCGCGAAACCAGCTACATGGGCAAGACGATCAAACTGAACTTCACGGGCGATGTCTGCCATGTGTTCTCCAAAGAGACCCAGCGGAATCTGGAGTATTAGGAAGGGAAACGATGAGACAGTTTCCCGGATATACACGCGGAATCAATTTCGGCGGATGGTTCTCGCAATGCGATCATACGGAAAAGCGGTATGACTACTTTATCCGGAAAGAAGATTTCCGCCGGGTGAAGCGGTGGGGTCTGGACCATGTGCGGATCCCCGTGGACTACGAATTGCTGCAGGACAAAGACGGAAACTTCCTGGAAAAGGGAATGAAGCGCCTGGAAAACTGCGTCAACTGGTGCGAAGAGTACGGATTGAACATGATTCTGGATCTGCATAAAACATGGGGATTCAGCTTCGATGACGGGGAAAACGAAGAGGGATTCTTCGAAAACCCGGTGTACCAGGAGAACTTTTACAAAGTCTGGGAAGAATTCGCGAAGCGGTTCGGAAACCGTAAAAACCTCGCGTTTGAACTTCTCAACGAAGTGACCGACCGGGAATACAAGGACATCTGGAATGCGATTGTCCGCAAAGCGATTTCCCGGATCCGCGTATATGCCCCGGTGATTCCGGTCTTGGTGGGCGGCTATTATCACAATTCGGTAACCGCCGTCAAAGACCTGGATCTTCCGTACGATGAAAACGTCGTGTACAACTTCCATTGTTATTCGCCGCTGATTTTTACCCATCAGGGAGCCTATTGGATTCCGAAGATGGATACGGGATTCCGGATGGCATTTGACTCTAAGAACAAACAGTACCGGGAGTATACCGATCAATACATCGGCAAAGAATTCAAAGATGAATTCGGAAACGATGATGAAAAAATCGATTCGCGGTATTTCGAGGAATTGTTTGCGGAAGCGATCAAGGTCGCTGAAGAAAGAAACGTCCCGTTATACTGCGGAGAATACGGCGTCATCGATCTGGCGAGCCCCGAAGATACCGTCAAGTGGTTCGAAAGCATTCACACCGTTTTCGAAAAATACCACATCGGCCGGGCGTGCTGGTCCTACAAGGAGATGGACTTCGGCTTGGTGGACGCCCACTATGACGATGTCCGGAAAAACTTGATTAAACTGTTATGATTATCTTCAAAATTTGTATAGAATAAGACTATGGTTTCCATTAAAGATATCGCGAAAAAATGCGGCGTCTCCGTCGCGACGGTCTCCAAAGCTTTGAACAATCAAAGCGACGTTTCCGCTGCGACCAAGACGAAAATCCAGAAAGTTGCCGCGGAAATGGGATATTCCGTCAACGTGGCGGCCCGAGCTTTACGCACCAACCGCACGTACAATCTCGGCGTACTGTTTGCGGATGACAGGGCGGGATTATCCCATGAGTACTTCTCCCTGATCCTGGAGAGTTTCCAAAGGGAAGCCGAACGCAGGGGATACGATCTGACGCTGATCAATCATGCGATTGCGGGACAGAAAACCACATATCTCAAGCATGCGGAATACCGGAATCTCGACGGTGTGGCCATTATTACGGCCGACTTCAGTGATCCGGAAATCGTGGAACTGGCGGAGTCCAAACTGCCTGTCGTGACGATCGATCACATCTTTGACCGCTGCCCGGGCGTTCTTTCCGACAATTCCCGCGGCGTGGAAGCCCTGGTGCGCTATATTCATTCCATGGGTCACCGCAAGATCGCCTACATTCACGGCGACTGGACCAATGTCACCAGTGAACGTGTCAGCGGCTTCTATAAAGCGACAAGACAGCTTGGGTTGGATATTCCGGAACACTATGTGGTCCGCGGAAAATACCACGACATCGAAGCCAGTGCGGAAGCGACCAAGATCCTTCTGGATCTGGAAGACCGTCCGACCTGTATCATCTATCCCGATGATTATTCCTACATCGGCGGACTCAATGAGATCACAAGCCGCGGTATGACCGTCGGAAACGAAATCTCTGCGGCAGGTTATGACGGAATCAATCTGGCAAAGTTCATGAATCTGACGACGTACGAACAGAATACCTCGGATCTGGGGAAACTGGCGGCGTCCAAACTGATCCGGATCATTGAAAAACCCGACCGGATCCCGGAACACGTTATCGTGACGGGAAAACTGATCGAGGGAAAAACGGTGCGGAAACTCTTATAACACAAAACGGCCAAAGAGCCGTTTTTTCTTTCTTATCTGGGAAGTCTCGGATCGTGCACGGCGTGCGATATATAAAGATCCAGTATGATCTGGCGCAGCTTTTCGTTTTCTTTTTCCATATCCGCATCGGCGGGAATCGTGTACGGGTCTCCGTAGTAGACGTGAATCCGCGAAATAAACGGAATAAACCGCCCGACAATGGCGGAGGGAACGACCGCCGCGCCGGTTTCCCTGGCGAGGCTGACGGCCCCGAATTTGAACGGTAAAAGAATATCCCGGGAGTAGTTACGCTTTCCTTCCGGGAAAATGCCGATGACTTCGTTTCGCGACAAGACGGTTTTCGCCGCAAACATCGGATTGCCGGTGTGCACCTTGCGGTCGACGGGAATGCAGAGGGCAAGCCGGAAAAAGAACCCGACGATCTTGTCGAACAATTCGCGCGCGGCGAGATAGTGCACGACGCGCGGAGTGGACATGCAGATGAAAGCCGGATCCGCGGCGGAGCGGTGATTGGCGCATAAAAGAACCGGTCCCTCGGCGGGAATCTTCTCTTTTCCGTGAAATACCGGACGGTATAAAAGCCAGGCAATCGGAGTCAGGATCGCCCGGAGGATCCGGTAAGACAAAGAAGATTTCCGGACATACCGGCCGGTAAATTCTTCGGGAGTCAGTTCGTTATCGTTTCGTTTCATACCTGTATCATAACGCAAAAGACTTCTTTTTGCCTGTTGTATGACGGAGAGGGCACATCCTGCGTATAATGAATATGAGATAATGGAGAAAAGGAGAATGCCTATGGATAATTACGAAGAGATCATCCTGCAGGATCATGCGATGCTGACGGAGCTGCTGGCGGAAAAACGGCGTCAGGAACGAGCCGGACACATTTTCCGCATTATTATGTACTGCATTATTACACTGATGATCATCGGTCTCATTGCGCTGGTGCCGATCATCAAGGATCTGGTGACGATGTACCGGACTACGATGACCAGCGTGAACGAACTGACGGCGGAAGTCAACGGCATCATCGACGCGAACGTCGGCACACTGGAGAAAATCAAGGATATCGACATTGAACAGGTGATCCATGTTCTGGAAAACTGTAATAAACTGTTTGAAGTCTTAGTTCATATCTTTAGCCCGGGCGCATAAAAACCGTTTGCGGGAAACGGCTTTGTGTGCTTTTACGATGTGTGAATAATGGATTGCGTGTAAGCCAGATTCCTTCTGGCTTTTTTCATGAAGAAGTACATGTAGATAAACAAGCCGAAGGAGATGATTGCCAGATTGACGCAGACGAAGACCAGATTGTCGTTCCATTCGATCACCGTGTCCTGCAGCGTAAAGTCATAGGATGCGTGCATGAGATACGGAATCATGTAGCCCAGGACATAGTAAATTTTCTTGCCGGTCTTGCGTCCTTTTCCGATGAAATAACCCATGATGAACCCGAACACGCCGTGCATCAGCGTCACTCCGCGGACCAGGATCTGAACCGGGGAGGATATAAACATGTACACCAGACCTTCGATGGCTTCAAAGCCGATTCCGATAATGACCATGTATACGATGATGCGCAGCCAGGACGGACGGCTTTCCTTTTTCAGGGTGTACAGCAGCGCGGCGCATTTGACGCCTTCCTCCACCATGGCGATCGTGAAAAAGTTTTTATAAAACTCCTTCAGGACCGGATCGGCGGTGTTGATTTTAAAAACCAGAGATCCGATGAGCGCAATCAGGGAAGATCCGATAAAAACAGGCACAGCACAGAACAACCCGTGTCCAAGCGCGGCGCGGCATTGCGCACGGTATTCGTCGGTCTCCGCAGGATCTTTTTTCATCCAGAAATAGAAAACTACGGACGGTATCAAACTGATCAAAAAGAATACTAACGGCATAAAGAACTCGCCATATTTTTCATTATAGCGGAATCACGCTGAAAAAAGAATCGCAAAAAAGCCCTTCACACAAGCGGAAGGGCTTTTTGGGGAAATGCAGATCAGAGAATCTTTTCCGAACCGTCGGCACGGACGATTACGAACTGGTAGCTCAGACCGAATTTCGCAATCAGTGCACCGATGACAGCCAGCGGGGCAGCGCCTGTGATCAGCGCGAACGTTCCTAACGCGGCGCCGGCATTGACCGAGACGGATGTGACATTATGACCGTCTTTATCGCGTAATACGATCTTGGTGACATTGCCTTCTTCAATCGCTTCCTTGATCTGTTTCAGAATCGAATCCGCACTGCGCTCGCTGTCTTCGAAGAATCCGAAGAAACGGGAATTGGATTTCTTTTTGTTTTCGAGATAGATTAACGCATCGATCACATCTCCGTCGGCATTGATCAAGGCTTCTTTGGCTTCCTCGTACGAACAGCCGGTTCTTTCAATGACCTGATCCACTTCAGTAATAGAGAAATTCATAGTGTGACCTCCTTTGTACAATCTCTGATTGAGACTACTGTAAGTATAGCGGATTTTTGCGAAGACAGCGCTTTACAGTTTGGCTTTGGTGTAAAATGACGGCAAACGAAAGAAAAAGCCCGTTCATAATGCGATATAATAAGAGAGAGGAGGATGGGACTATGCGGAACATTCTGGTGGTAGTGGATATGCAGAAAGACTTTGTCGACGGCGCTTTGGGAACCAAGGAAGCCGTGGAAATCGTGCCGAAGGTAGTGCGCGAAATCAAGAAAAAATACGACGATGTCTATGTCACGATGGACACGCACGCGGAAAACTATCTGGAAACCCAGGAAGGAAAATACCTGCCGGTGGTGCATTGCGTCAAAGATACGGACGGCTGGAAACTCGATAAAAAAGTGGAGAAGGCGCTGGGCAAACTCGATCATTACCGGGTCGTGGAAAAGCCGACCTTCGGTTCGGAAGAACTCGTCCGCATCCTGAAAGAGGAAGACGGAAAAGAAGAAATCGGCAGTATCACCCTGATCGGACTTTGCACCGATATCTGCGTCGTATCCAATGCGCTTTTGCTGAAAGCCGCGTTCTATGAAAAAGACATCGCGGTGAAGAAGGACTGCTGCGCGGGGGTTACCGTGCATTCGCATGACGCAGCGCTGGAAACCATGCGCATGTGCCAGATCCGCGTGATCTAGAAGGGAATACATATGAAACAAATCATTCACAGCCTGCTGGAAACCGATTTATACAAGATTTCCATGGGACAGGCGATTTATCATCAATTCAGCGACTATAAAACAACCTGGACGTTCAAATGCCGCAACGAAGACGTGTTCTTCACACCGGAAATGGTCGAGGAGATCCGCCGGCAGATCCGGTACTACTGCAGGCTCCGTTTCAAGGAAGACGAACTGGACTACTTGAACAACATCCCCTGGATCAAGGGAAGCTATGTCGATTTCTTACGGTTATGGGAACCGCGGTACGAGGATTTCCACATCAGCACCGACGATCCGACCGGCTTGAAACTGGAAGCCACCGGCACCTGGCTGAATACCTCCATGTATGAAATTCCGACGCTGGCGATCGTCAACGAAGTATATTTCCGCATGCAGTACGACTACAAGGAGCTCTATAAACAGTTCAAACGGAAACTCAAGGCAAAGAAAAAAGCGCTGCTGGACGGCACCTATGAAATCGGCAACTTCAGTGAGTTCGGATTACGCCGCCGTCTTTCTTCCGAAGCGCAGGATTATGCGGTGCGGGAACTGAAAGACGTCACGTGGAAAGTCTGCGGATCGGATTGCGTCGGTACCTCGAACATTTATCTCGCGCGCAAGTACAACGTGATCCCGGTCGGTACGATGGCGCATGAATGGATCATGTGCGTCGGACAGGGCAATCATAAACACAACCCGTCCTATTCCAACCATTATTCCATGGAAGCGTGGGTTCGCGAATACGGCGTTCAAAACGGTACGGCTTTGACGGATACTATTACGACGGATTGTTTCTTAAGAGATTTTGATCTGCAGTATGCGACGTTGTTCTCCGGCGTGCGTCATGACAGCGGCGATCCTTACGAATGGGGCGACAAGATGCTGGATCATTACCGGAAACTGGGACTGGATTCCAAGACCAAAACACTGTTGTTCAGCGACAGCCTGAACTTTGAAAAGGCATCCGGACTGTATGCGTATTTCAAGGATCATTGCAAGGTTGCGTTCGGCATCGGCACCTATATTTCCAACGATACCGATGTACGACCGCTGAATATCGTCATGAAGGTCACCCGCTGCAACGGACAGGATGTCGCGAAAGTTTCCGATACGCCGGGCAAGGGTATGTGCAAGAACCAGGATTATGTCGATTATCTGGAACGCAGCATTCGCTGGAGAATGGAAAACGAGGTAATGAAGTATGTTTGACGCAAAGAAAACCAAGGACGGAATTGTTCGCTTTATCCGCGATTATTACGAAAAGAATCACCTGAAAGGCGTGGTGCTGGGAGTTTCCGGCGGCAAGGATTCCGCGGTCGTGTCGGCGTTGTTCTGTGAAGCGCTGGGACCGGAAAA
>CACZNO010000220.1 GCA_902782505.1 uncultured Erysipelotrichaceae bacterium
AAAAGGCATGACTCCTGAACAATTCAGATCGTCATACCTTTCATCCCGGTCTTTTTTATGAGTGTCCCATTTTTGTGGGGCAGTTCAATCGCCGGGTCTTTCTCTTTGAGCGTTATTTCTAATCCGCAAGGCTTCCCATCGGATCCCAGGGATCCAGCACCTCCGGGTCTTTTTCATATTCGGCCAGCTGTTCCTCCGAGAGGTATTTCTTATGGATCACGACCTGGTAGGTAAACTGTTCAAACCAGTCATCCGTCATGACGTAATAACCGTCTTTGCCGGAGTCCTTGCCCCAGGAGTTTTCAACTCTCCAGCGGTTGGGCTTGCCCGTTTCATCCAGGTTGACCCCCTGCAGCACCATCGCGTGGGTCATCAGAGAATCGTCGTAATCCAGCCGTTCGGCCTTGGTCATGCCGAAGGTGATTCCGAACAGTTCGTCGTAACGGTACGCGGAGAGATCCATGATTCCTTCCCTTCCGGAGAACTGTCCGACATCGCATCCGAACCATACCGGGGAACCGTCTTCCAGCTGACGCACCGCCAGTTCACGGAATTCGTCCATCGGAAGATTCAGGTATTTCACCCCGCCGTCCTCCTTAACATTACCGAGATACTGAACAGTATAGGAACGGTAAAACGGTTTGTCTTTGGTCGGGGCATTGATGATGGAAATATACTCGTGCGGGTCGATCCCGATATATTTCTCATAGAAAGATTTCGGCGTAAGATCGGTGTCGCGGTGGAACTTCCCTTCTTTATCACGGTATTCAAAGGTAAACGAGGTCGGCGGATTGCCCAGAGAAACGGCCAGAATGCGATGAATCTCTTCCAGCATCTCTTCCTTCATTTCCCTCAATTTCCCGCGTTCTGCGCCGTTTTTATGCGCATTTCGAAGGTGCAGCGCATCTTCCCGGAGTTTCAGGGTGATGTAGCGGTTCATAGCGCGCGTATTGGAACTCGTATAGCTTTCCGGCATCGCGCTTTTCGGCACCAGACCGTACTTCCGGATCAATGAAGCGAACATATCCCATTGCCCGCCGTCTCCGACCGGATCCCGCAAAAGATGATCCAGCACGCGGGAATGCACAGGCTCTTCCAGGGTATCCAGGATGTTTTCGAGGAACCAGTTGGACTTTTCCAGCTTGTCATAGAACAAGGGATAACTCTGGGATAATTCGAATTCCCCGAGGTTCCATTTCTGGACCATGTGATACCGCAAGAAGTTCATCGCCGCGAACATCCAGCAGCGCCCCGAAGCTTTCTGATTCGTAACACCGGTCTGTTTCAAAGACACGGAAAACTCGTTCAAATCTTCCCGGTCACGAAGATAATCCTTTACGATCGCCGCAGGTCCCTGTGCCACGGCCGCTTTCTGCGCGATCCGGTTGGCACGGTCATTGTCAAACGCGTTCCGGTATTTCTCCAGCAATTCCTTTGTGATGGCTTCGTTCATGATTGTTCCCCCTACAGATAATTCTTTTTGTGCAGATATTGATATACGCGCTGTAACGGCAATCCGATCACCGTATACACATCTCCCTTGATGCCTTTGACAAATACGGCGCTTTTGCCCTGAATCGCGTAAGCTCCGGCTTTGTCATAGGGTTCCTCCGTATCCGCATACCGTTCGATTTCTTCCTTCGACAGTTTTGCGAAAGTGACTTCGGTCTTCTCGGAAGATACATAGGTTTCTTCCGCGGATACAAACGCAAATCCCGTAATGACCGTATGCGTTCTGCCGGAAAGTTTTTTCAGCATCCGCACGCAGTCTTCGCGGTCTTTCGGCTTTCCGAGCACATCGCCTCCGATCGCCACAACGGTATCGCTTCCTAAAACCAGCGCGTCCGGATATCTCTTCGCGACATCCTGCGCCTTGGCCAGGGACACTTTTTCGATCGCGATCTCCAGCAAGGTGTTCTCATCGACCGGTTCTTCGTGTTCCGCGGGACAAACCGTGAACGGAACCCCGATCATCTCCATCAGTTCTTTTCGTCTGGCGCTGTTGGACGCCAAAATCAACGGACGTTTCATATACCGCAACCCCTTCTTCTGACAAGTCATCTTTGCCATAGTATAGCACGTTTTCAGGGGAATCTGCGCCTATCGTTATCGGCTTTACGAAGGCAGATGATATAATGAAGCCAAAGAAAGCATAGGTATCCGTATGTCTGAGAAAAATGCACCTTCTTCCGAACGCAGCTATAAGGCCTTTATCAGTTACCGTCATAAACCGTTGGACATGGAGACTGCGAAAAAGCTCCACAAGCGCATCGAACGGTTTACTGTTCCCGCGGAATTAAGGAAAAACGGGGAAAAGAAACCCGGATTGGTATTCCGGGATCAGGACGAACTCCCCATCGCCAACAATCTTTCCGAGAATATCCGCACAGCGCTGGACCATTCGGAATTTCTGATCGTCATCTGCAGTCCCGATACCCCGGCGTCCGTCTGGGTCCAGCGGGAGATCACGTACTTTCTTTCCCATCACAGCCGCGACAAAGTATTGGCGATGTTGGTGGCGGGAGAACCCGATCAATCCTTCCCTCCCCAGCTGACGGAGATCCGGGATGATTCCGGCGATATTCTGGAACGCATTGAGCCTCTCGCCGCCAACATTGTCGCCGACTCCGCCGGAAAGCGGAACCGGCTTTTCAAGACCGAGAGTCTGCGTATTCTCGCCGCCCTGATCGGCTGTCCCTACGACGCGTTATACCAGCGGGAACAGCGCTGGAAAATCCGCCGGATCCTGATTGCTTCCCTGATCACCGTCCTGATTGCGGCAGGATTTATCGGAATGTTACTGAACCGCAACGCTAAAATCAAAGAACAGCTCAACAACACCCTGATCAACGAATCCAAAACCCTGGCGGCGCTTTCGGAAGTCGCGTTGCGGGACGGGGATTACCGCGCCGCGCTCAATTATGCCTTGGACGCCCTTCCCGGACGTAATCCGGACCGTCCCTTTGTCGCCGCGGCGGAAGATTCCCTTTCTTCAGCGCTCTATCTTTACCAACAGGGCAGTTCCGCCATGGGATATCTTCAGTCCTTTACACAGGAAACGGATATCCGGGAAATCGCCCTCTCACCGGACGGCAGTCTTCTGGCTTCCAGTGACTCTTACGGAACCGTTTCCGTTTACGATACGCA
>CACZNO010000221.1 GCA_902782505.1 uncultured Erysipelotrichaceae bacterium
ATCGGCTCTGTCCGTCATACGTTACTTTTGCGGGATGCGGTGTTTACCGAAACCGTGGGAGCGTTGGAACGGTTTGTGACAATTACGAATGTGTTGTTGCCGATGATGATGGCGGCCATCTGCGTCATCGGATTCTTCGTGTCGTGGTTACTGGTGCACGGACGGAAAAATGAATTCGCCTTGATGCGCGGGTTCGGCCTCAAGAAGGGCAAGGTCTTCCGGATCTTCTTCGGCGAACAGTGCATCCTCGGCATGACGGGTATCGTATTGGCCTTTGCGGGCTTGTGCTTTGCGAAACTTGTGTCCGTTCGCACCGCAATCCTGACCGGTATCTTCGTCTTGTCCTATATGGCCGGCACGATGATCGCCATCCGGACGATCGGAAAAGTGTCGCTGATGACTTTGCTGCAGGATAACGAATAGGAGGTGTTCTGATGGCGTTACTGGAATTGCGCAATGTGAAATACAGTTATAAAAACGAATACCAGACCGTCGACGCGGTCAAAGGTATTTCGTATGTGTTTGATAAAGGAAAGATGTACTCCATCGTCGGACGTTCGGGAAGCGGCAAGACGACGTTATTGTCGCTGATTGCGGGACTGGATCTCCCGACAGAAGGGGAAGTAGTTTTTGAAGGCGTATCGACGGCAGACCGGGATATCGAGAAATACCGGCGGGAAAGCGCCGCGGTCATCTACCAGAATTTTATGCTGTTTCCGTTACTGACGCTGGCGGAGAATGTGATGTTCCCGATGGAACAAAACGGCATGGACACCAAGAAAGCCTATGAGAAAGCCATGGAATTATTGCGCAAAGTGGGGCTGACGGATGATCAGGCGAACCGTTATCCGGCGATGATCTCCGGCGGTGAAAAACAGCGCGTCGCGATTGCCCGGGCTTTGGGTATGGGAACGCCGATGATCCTGGCGGACGAACCGACCGGAAACCTGGACTCTTCCAACAGCCGCAATATCATCGAGATTTTAAAACATCTCGCGCATGACGACGACTATTGCGTAATTGTCGTGACGCATGATGAGGGATTTGCCGCGGAAGCCGATGAGATGATTCATCTCAAAGACGGCCGGCGGATCACGGATACCGCCCGGACACGGGTATTTACGATCGAAGAATAACGGATACATTTCCTGAAAATACACCGATAAGGTATAATACAGAAAAAGGAGACGCGGCATGAGAAGACCGATGGATTTATTGACGAAGATCGGAATGGGAATCGGCGCGGTGATCATCATCATTGACAAGTTCCTGTTTCCGATGAATGACGCCCTGGCGATTACGGGATACGGGATCGCTTTGGCGCTGATGGTGATCGGAATCGTCAAGACCTACCGAGAAAATTCCGGAAAGAAATAGTCCGGATTTTTTGTGTCACGGCGTTTTGCGAATTATAATAGACTATATGAAGAATAAAGGGATTCTGTTACAGATCCGGAAACTGGAAAGCGGAAGAAGTGAAAAAGACGCGCAGAAGATTGCGGGCTTTTTTGCACGTCTGGAAGAAAAAGGCCCCGCGCTTCGTTCGCGGATGAATCTTTTGTTCCATCATTTCCTGGCGTCCTTTGAATATTGCCTGGACCACGGACTCAGCGTGGATGAAACGGCGGAGCTTCTTTCGCCGGAACGGTTCGGAGACTACTTTTCCCGCGAAGACGGAGAGTATTACACGCTGGATAATGCGGCAATCGTCTATCCGCTGGGAATGAAGTTCGGACAGATGCCGATGTTCCGGCTTTCTGTCACCCTCAGGGAAGATGTCGTGCCGTGTCTTTTACAGACCGCTTTGGACTTTACGGTCCGCCGGTTTCCGGTCTTCTCCGCGGTGGTAAAAACCGGGTTTTTCTGGCACTATCTGGAAACGACGCACCAGATCCCGGAAGTGGAGGAGGAAACAGAGATTCCCTGCAAGCCGATCTCCATCCGGATGCGTTCTTCCCGTTCCTACCGGGTCGTATACTTCAAAAAGCGCATCAGCGTCGAGTTCTTCCATGTTTTGACCGACGGTTCGGGCGGCATGGTGTTCCTCAAGACCTTGTTACGGGAATACTTCCGGCTGTTGGGAAAAGAGATTCCCTGCACGGAAGAGATCCGCGATGTGGAAGAAGAGGCGCCGCAAACGGAATTCGTCAACGAATTTGAAAACGCGAAGGGCGAAGACAATCTGGATACCTTCTTTGATTCGCCTTCCGTGCAGCTGGACGGCAAACTCTCCGGGATCAAGCCTTCCAGGATCCTGCATTTTGTCATGAATGCGGAAGAATTAAAGACGGTCAGCCACCGTTACGGCGGGACCGTGACGTCGTATCTTCTGGCGGTGATGATGG
>CACZNO010000222.1 GCA_902782505.1 uncultured Erysipelotrichaceae bacterium
GGACCGTTGTATAGCTTCCCGTATCATGGGAAACGTTCAAAACCGGGAAACCGGTCCGGGATTTCTGGAAGGCATACCGGGAATCGAAGGATTAATCACACCGGGCACCCGGGATATCGTTGCGCAGGATTATCTCGGGGACATCCTGGAATACGATGCGAAAGAAATGAAAGCGTTGGTATGCATGCGTAATCACCTGGAAACCGGCGAATCCGCGGAAATCCTGGGGACAGGCGGTGTATCCGATATCTTTACGGTTGATTCGTTGACAAGCGAAGAGGGAATCCGGAAAGAAGTCTCCAACCGTCCGATGGAGAAATTATGGATTCCGGTGAAAGCCCCGTGTGAAGCGGGGGATTATTTACGGAGGGTAAGAAAATGATCCGTATGGAAGGCGCGATTGCGTGCAAGGCAGTTCTGGAAGAAGAAAAACGTGAAGTATACCGGCTGATTCTGGATGAAAAGAAAAAAGACCGGAATCTTTCCTATATCCGCAGACTGGCGGAAAAGCGCGGCGTAGAAGTCGCCTTGATGAAACGCGCGGAAATGGATCAACTGGCTCAGGGAAAAACGTACGGAGGAATTCTGTTGGAATGCGGCGAGCGGAACGACGAGGAACTGATCTTGGAAAAAGACCGTAAAAAACCATATTTCTTCGCCTATCTGGAGGGAATCGAGGATCCGTTTAATCTGGGATACATTTTCCGCACCTTGTACGCAGCCGGATGCGATGCGGTGATCATGCCGAAAAGAGAGTGGGCGGAAAACGAGAATGTCATCGAAAAGAGTTCCGCCGGCGCCTACGAAAAACTGCCGCTGATCACGGTGAAGGAGTCGATTTTAGAAAATCTTAAGGATTACGGAATCCGTATTATTACAGCCGGACGGAAGGATGCGCAGGATATGTATGACTGCGATTTTACGGGGCATGTGTGTATCGCTGTCGGGGGTCCGATGCGGGGTTTATCGGCATTAATTGAAAAGTATTCAAGTCAAACCGTGTATATTCCGTATGAAAGAGACTTTAAGAATGCCTTAAACGCCTCCAGTGCGGCGGCGGTGATGGCCTATGAGGTATATCGACAAAGAAGAGGGAAAGTGTTTTAATGATACTATGAAGAATGAATTCTATTTTCGTAAGAAGTCCGCGGTAATCAATCTGTCGGTCGCATATTATAAATCCGAGGAGGAACTCCTTTCCTCGCCGGGATTTAAAGTATTCCTGAAGCGTTTTTTTGAACATCTTGCGGACAAGGAAATCGGTCTTTTTGAGCGCACAATGTCCGGGCAGGATGTAGATGTCTATATTGATCATTTGTTAAAGACGATGAAACTTTTGATGGTGCTTGATATAGATGATGTGCCGGGTCTTGATCATTGTGAACAAGCAAGATTATTGAAACTTGTTGAAAAAGCATATGATTTCTGGCGCAAAATGGAACGTTATACGATTCTGATCTCCAAATCCGAAAACAGTCTTCAGCACCGGAAATTCATGGAATATGACGCGGAGTTCAACGATCTTGTTTTGGCTTTATACCGCCGTCTGGAAGAAAAACTGATGGGAAAAGTTAATTTGGTCTATCGTCAGATGAATGCCGGATCTAACGGATCGCTGGTTTTGGGAAGATATAATTCCAAACTTCCGTCGGTGTACGTAGGACTGCGGGGGATTCCGTTTGTGCAGACGATGATGCTGCATACACCGGTCATGCTGTATCCCGGCACGAACAAGAGAGAGGGAATGTTTGAAGAAACCCCGTCGAATCCGGTTTCTTATTTCCGGTATCGTGAAAACACCTGGATCTGCTATCCGGCAAAAGTGGGAAATCTTCTTGTCTTTGTCTACTTCCATCAAGATTTCATCTCGCAGGGGCTCTCGTTGGCGAACTTGTTTGAGATGGCAGACCGGGAGGAATGCGAAACCAGAAAACCGGACGCTGTTATCCTTTACGGCGCGGAAAACGGACGGAATGAGACGGTATTCTATCACGATATGCCCAATGATCTATGGGTAGGATCTCTTTCGTATGATCCGAAACTGGAGTATTTCGGATATTTGAAAAAGATCATGCTGACCTGTCACAATTTGAAGAAAATTCAAAAAGGATGGCTGCCGATTCACGGTTCCATGTTTGAAATCAAATTTAAAGACGGTACCCGGAAAGGAGTTGTATTGATCGGAGATTCCGGAGCCGGAAAATCTGAAACACTGGAAGCTGTCAAGACTTTAGCCGGCGGAGAAATTCGAAGAGTGGACGTTGTTTTCGATGATATGGGGACATTCCACGAAGAAGACGGAAAAGTATACGGACAGGGCACGGAAACCGGTGCATTTATACGTCTGGATGATTTGGACCGGCAGACAGCATACCGGGATATGGAACGAAGCATTTTCATGAACCCGACATCCGCGTTGAATGCCAGAGTTATTCTTCCGTGTACGACATATGAGACTATTACGCATAATCAGACGATAGATTATGTGTTATACGCGAACAATTACACGGATCAATACGGAATACGGCGTTTTACATCCATGAAAGAAGCGAAACCTGTGTTCATTGAAGGAAAACGCAGGGCGAAAGGTACGACTTCGGAAACAGGATTGACAGCGACATATTTCGCAAATCCGTTTGGTCCTATGCAAAAACAGGAAATCTGTGATCCGATCTTTGACCGGATTTTCGAAAAACTGTTTGATACAAATGTTTATGTAGGAGAAGTGTATACCCGGTTAGGATTACCGGACGGCCGGGAAGGGATTCATGAAGCGGCGGAAGAATTGGTCCGCAGCCTGCGAGGTGATGCCTATGAAAAAGAAATTTGAGCTGGATCAGAATACGATGTACAAGATCATAACGATATCGGTTGTGTGCGCGGTTTTGATTCTGGCGTACAACCTGCTGCCGGGGATTCGGGGATTTTTCACCAAGATGTTACGTCTGATGACGCCGTTCTTCGTTGGATTCGCTATTGCGTTAATGGTACGTCCGGTGGAAGTTGCGGTGGAATCCTATTTGACAAAAAACACCAACATCTCCGCGAAAGCAGCCAAGATCATTGCGGTATCGTTAAGCATTCTGTTGGTTATCATAGTGATTGTCTTATTCTTTGTGGCAATCATACCGCAGCTGACCAACAGTATTCTCACCATCGCCGATCAGGTGAATACCTATACGGATACGGTTCGCGATTGGCTCGACAAGATTTCTTCGATCTTCTCGCGTCATGCGGAAAACCGGATCATCGAGGCGATCGATCAGGCGATCCGGCAGTTCATGCAGGCTTTGCCGGGACAGCTCGTTTCAATGCTTAACAAGTTCGTCGGTTCTCTGTCGACCCTGATCACCAGCATGGGACAGGTCATTCTGGGATTGGTGATTTCGGTGTATTTCCTGTCCAGTTATGAAATGATACGTCAGTGGGTCAAGCGGATCATTCGCGCCTTATTGCCGGAAAGAGCGGCGGAAACCATCATCGGCATCGCTCATACGTCGATCGACATTTTCTCGAAGTTTGTCGCCGGAAAAGCGCTGGATTCGATGATCATCGGGGTGTTATGCCTCATCGGATGCCTCATCATGAACTTTGAGTTCCCGTATCTGATCGCGTTTATCGTGGCCATTACGAATATGATCCCGTTCTTCGGTCCGTTTATCGGCGCGGTGCCTTCGGTCTTCATTCTGTTGTTCAATAATCCCTGGCACGCGTTATGGTTCGCCGTATTCATCCTTGTGCTCCAGCAGATCGACGGCAACTTCATCGGCCCGAAGATCATCGGTGGCCAGCTGGGTATGCCGAGCTTAATGATCATTTTCTCGGTTATTGTCGGAGGCGGTGTATTGGGAGTGTTCGGCATGTTCCTGGGTGTTCCGTTCTTCGCACTGCTGTATACTTTGTTGAAGGAGAGAGTCCTTCGCATTGAAAAAGAGAAGAAACTTGAGGAGAATCAAGCAACCTGAAAAAGAGTCCTGAAAAAGACTCTTTTTTTCAAATTACATATAAATTTTCCTCGCTCAGAACCATAAAGAAATGTTATAATATATATGAAATTTCAGCGTTTTTGTGTGTATTTAAATAACAAATTGATTGGAATTCACTGAACGGTTTTTGATTTTTCTTTTACCGCATACAGAGGGAGCGATTCGCGGATAAAAGAGCCAGGGGAAGGCAGGTGAGTTATGGTCAAGGTCGGCGACGTTGTGATGCATCGATATAATGGTTTATGTAAGATTTCGGGAATGAAAAAGATGGCCTTTAAAGGTCCGGCAGTGCATTATTATGTTCTGGAACCGGTTTACGATTCCGCCAGTACGATTTATGTTCCGAAAGAAAAAGCCGCAGAGCTTCTGCGGACCCCTTTACCGAAAGACGAAATTCTGAAACTGATCGACGGAATGGCAGGTATGCCGGTCGTTTGGGTTGACGACATGAAGCGCCGTAAAGACGCCTTCACCGACATTATACACCGCGGAGATCCGGTAGAACTGGTTTCCATGATTCAGTCCATTTATAAAAAAGCAAAAGAACGAAACGCCATCGGGAAACGTCTTTCCGAAGCCGATCAAAGACAGCTCACGATTGCGGAAAAGGTGATCTCCGGCGAATTTGCCTACGGATTATCCGAAGAACCTCCGCAGATCCTGGAAAGAATCCGCCTGCAGCTGAAGTAAAAAATCCGTGAATCTTCACGGATTGTTTTTTTCAGGTCCTTCTTCCGGTACGTCTTTCGGTTCCTTCTTTATCGAGATTCCCGCCATCACCAGCAATACCGACACAATGACAATCAGAAAACCGATTACCGACGTGCGAAAAGCGTCCTGACTGATCAGGCGCTTGATTTCCTCCCATGCCGTTTGGTTGCGGATCACGCCGTAGGTGATCATCAGACCTCCGATGATTAAACCGACGCAGCCGGTCAGGATAAAAGCTTTCTTGATGAACTTCATAGGATTTCCTCCTTAAAAAGATTATATCACGGAAACAAAAAAGGTTTTCATTCGCTCCCGCATCGGCTATAATAGGAAGCACGGGGCCATAGTACAGAGGCTAGTATACGACACTGGCAGTGTTGTGACACGGGTTCGATTCCCGTTGGCTCCACCATCGCGAAAAAACAGGACTTCGGTCCTGTTTTTGTGTATGATAAACATATGAAGCTCAAGACAGAAAAACGGTACATCAAGACAGACCACGGAAAAATGAAAATTTTGCTGCTGCGTCCGGAAAAACAAAACGGAACCGTTCCGGGCATCCTTTGGATTCACGGCGGAGGATATGCGACCGGCATGGCGGAAATGGTGTATTTTTCCTGCGGGAAGATGCTCGCGAAAAAGTACGGAGCCGTCGTGATTTCTCCTGAATACCGCTTATCCGGTAAAGCGAAGTATCCGGCAGCGCTGGAAGACTGCTACACGGCCTTGGAATACATGGATAATCATCGCAAAGAACTCGGGATCGGAAAGATCGTTGTCGGCGGAGAAAGCGCCGGGGGAGGCCTGGCTGCGGCGGTATGCCTGTATGCCAGAGACAAAGGAAAGATCCGGGTGTCATGCCAATTGCCGGTCTATCCGATGCTGGATTGCTTTGATACGGAATCATCTGCCGATAATCACGGGTATATATGGAACACCAAAAGAAACCATCAGGCATGGAAACTGTATCTGGGAGATCTTTACGGCAAAAAAGAGGTGCCGCCATATGCGTCCGCATCCAGGGAAACCGATTACACCGGATTGCCGCCCTGCGCGACCTTCGTGCTGGAAGGGGAACCGTTTTACCGGGAAACGCTGACCTACGTAAAGAATCTGCAGGAAGCGGGAATCGAAGCATTCGTAAGTGTCTATCCGGGGAAAATGCATTCGTTCGATTTGTTCCTTCCGTGGACGAAAAGAGCTAAAACCGCAAGGAAAACACTTTGCCGGCAATACCTTCAGTTGTTATCCGGAGAAAAAGAATCCTGAGACAGAACGACACCGTTCTGTTTTTGTATACAGCCGACTCTTGACACCTTGCATATTATGCATTAATAATAGTAATGCAAGGAGGGCAAAAGAAGATGCTGATGACATTTGACTTTTCCTCACCGGTTCCCTTATACCAACAGCTTCGTAACCAGGTGGTGATCGGGATCGCGGAAGGGAAACTGAAGCCCGGAGAGAAACTTCCTACGATCCGGACGCTGGCAGTGGAAAGCGGTGTCAATATGATGACCGTTTCCAAGGCCTATCAGCTTTTGAAACAGGAAGGATATATCGAAACAGACCGCCGGAGCGGCGCGGTGATCACTTCCGGAAAAATCATTCATTTCCCGAAAGAAAAAGAAGAATCCCTGCGCCTGGTGTTATCGGAAATGCGGCTTGCGGGTATGAAGAAGGAGGACGTGCTCCGTCTTTGTGAAAGATTGTATGAGGAGGGGGATTCCAGATGATCAGACTGATTTTATGGCTTAGCGTATTCTGGATCGTTCCGTTGATGACGTATATGCTGATCAACGAAACGAAGTTTCATAAAAACATTGTTTTAGGTGTAACGCTGCCCCAGGAAGCCCGGGATGATGAAGAAATCAAAGGTGTTTTGGCGAAATTCCGCCGTGATTCGATCATCGTCTGCGCGGGACTGCTGGTTCTGGCAGCTGTCTTCTGTTTTCTTTCCAGCGACCAAAAACCGATGACGTTATGGGGTATCTGGCTTACGCTGGCAATCGTCGTTCCGTATATTCCGTATGTAATCACAAACGCCAAATTGAAGAAAGTCAAGGAAGAGAAAGGCTGGAAGAAAACTCCGGCGGTCATCATGGTTGATACCGCGGCAATACCGTCCCCGAAATGGATGTCTCCGGTATGGTTCGTTCCGCCGTTTGTGATTTCGCTTTTACCGGTCCTTTGGGATAAGGAAATGTGGTTTCTGTATGCGATTTTTGCCTTGATGATCCTGTTGTTCTGGTTTGGCTACCGGTATTTATACCGTAACAAGGCGGAAATTGTGGATGCGAACACAGAACTGACCAAGGCGTTATCCCAGGTGCGTAAATACAACTGGGGAAGCATGTGGATCGTAACGGCATATTTCATGGCAATTACGTCGTTTTTCCCGGTTCTCGCAGGAAAGAATGTCTGGCTGGCGGCCGCGGTCATGGGCGTATTAACAGTTGGATTGTGTGTGTATGCCTTCCATGTGGAAATGCGCACCCGCCGCATCCAGGAAAAACTGACGAAGGATTCGGGAAAGGATCTGTATGTGGACGATGACGATCACTGGATCGCCGGAATGTTCTATTACAATCCCGACGACGCGATGACCATTGTCAATAACCGGGTCGGCATTAACGGAAACGTGAACTTTGCGCGTCCGTTCGGAAAAATCATGGCAGTGTTTCTTGTCTTGCTGATCGTGGGAATGCCGTTTATGGGAGTCTTCTTCGATCATCTCGGGGAACAGGAAATCACCCTGAGAACGGAAGACAATATCCTGATCGGAGAAGCCGGATGGACGAAATACGAGATTCCGTTTGATACGGTCACCGAAGTGACCCTGTTGGATAAACTGCCGGAAAGACTCATCCGTAAAGCCGGATCATCTTTTGAAAACCTGATCAAAGGAAGATTCTATTCCGAAGAGACCGGGAATATACGGGTTCTTCTGGACCCGGGCGTACCGCCGTATATCTATGTCAAAACAACCGGATGGGACTACATCCTGAATGTCCGTGATAAAAACCTTACAACGGAAATTTACAACAAACTGAAAACGAATCCCTGAGACCCGCACTTACGGGTCTCTTTTTTGTTTGGAGAAGAATCGCGGATGATATAATAATCTTGTATTCACGGAGGGAAAAATATGATTACGGATTTACAAAACCGGATGCTCCGGTTATTCGACAATAGGAAAGGATGCCGGAAGCTGGCGGAAGATTCCTACAGCCATATGAAATACCCGAAGATTTTGCCGCTGATGCGCTTTGAAGTCGATCGGTTTTCGTGGGAGGGATACGGCCATATCATGGCGATGCACACAACGACCAAGATGGGGATGGAGCTTCTGACGCTTTCCTTCATGCCTTCGACCGGGATCCGAATGCCGTATCTTTTGATTGACGCGATGACGATGAAGAAAAAACGCTGCGTCTTTATCGAGTACTACGGCTGCGGTTATGAAGAGTTCGCGGACGCGCCATTGAAAGAAGTATATGAGCGCTATAAAGATCTTCCGGATTATGACGAAAAGGA
>CACZNO010000223.1 GCA_902782505.1 uncultured Erysipelotrichaceae bacterium
ACGATAATATTCGGAACGTTGCCGGTGATTTCATGCGCGTCCAGGGTGCCTTCCATCGCCATCTTGTTGACCCAGGCGATGGATTTGCCGGAAAGATAATTCATGCCGTCGAGGTTTTCCGCGTCATCCGGGAAAATGATGTCTTCGAGCGGTTTTTCCACGTTCAGAAGGGTTTCGAACAGAACTTTCTTGCCCTGCTGGATGAACTGACCCATGGAATGTAAGTCGGTCGAGAAGGTCGCGGATACCGGCAGAATGCCCTTTCCGTCCTTGCCTTCGGATTCGCCGAACAGCTGTTTCCACCATTCCGCCATCATCGTCGTACCTAAATCGTAGGATACGAACATTTCCGCGGTATAGCCCATGTTTTCGAGGATTCTTCTGGCCACGGCATACTGGTACGCCGGGTTCTTATCGATTTCACGGACCGCCAGATCCTTCATCGCGTCATAGGAGCCCTTCATCAGTTCGTCGATGTCGATGCCCGCCGCCGCGATCGGTAATAATCCTACCGCGGTGAAGACCGAGTAACGTCCGCCGATGTTGTCGGGTACGACAAATTCACGGTAGCCTTCCTTGTCCGCCAGAGCCTTCAGGGTTCCCTTGTGCTTGTCGGTGGTGGCGATGATGCGCTTGCTCGCTTCGCCCGGGAAGTTCTTTTCGACATACTGTTTCAGTAAACGGAACGAAATTGAAGTTTCGGTGGTCGTACCGGACTTCGAGATGACATCCACATAGACGGATTTGCCTTCAATGTGCTTCAGAACCTGTGCGATGTAGGTCGACGAGAAGGTGTTTCCCAAGAAGATGATTTCCGGCTTGCGGTCGGGATAGAGTCCCTGCATGAACTCGATCGCGCTGCGGGCGCCTAAGTAGCTTCCGCCGATGCCGCATACTAAGAAGACATCCGCGTTTTCATGGATTTCTCTGCCGACTTCCTTGATGCGCGCAAATTCTTCCTTGTCGTAGGTTACCGGCCATTCCACCCATCCGGTGTAATCATAGCCCTTGCCGTTGTGTTCGTGCAGCCAGTTGTGCGCGGTGTCGACAGCGCTCTGGTAGTCCAAAATGTTTTCGTTCAAATGTGCCCGGTCCAGTCTGACTTTAATCATGATGTATCTCCTTTAATTTTTCTTCGATCCATTCCGGCAATAACGTTTCCAGGGAACGGAAACCGATCACAGGTTCCGGCAGTTTTTCGTACCGGCGGTAACGGAAACGCGTGCGGGTCTTGGGATGCGCAGCCTTTAACGAAAGCCGGTAATGTCCGGTCTTGTCATCCGCCGCGGTCACCTGCAGTTCCACCTCTTCGCCGACTTTGACGAAATACCGCACGTCTTCCACGAAACCGTCGCTGATCTCCGAAATATGAATGAGACCTGTGGAATGGTCCGGCAGCACGACAAAAGCGCCGTAGGGCTGGATTCCGGTCACAGTTCCTTTCACGATATCACCCGGTTTATATATCATGGATCATTCTCCTTCCCTTACAGTATAACATTTTCAAAGCCTTCATGGGGTGGTATAATGCTACAGACGGGAGGGATTTTCTGTAACGCGCGCAGTTCTCCCGCGATGTTTTCGGTCATAGGCACTTGCCGGAAGGAGAAAGTGCGGTATGATTCCGTTGACAGCATCTTTGCGCAGATTGTTTCAGGAGGCAGACATGATGGAAGAACCTGTATTCACCGATGAACCGGTCAATGAAAACGCCGAAGAACCCGAAGTAAACGTAGACCTGGTGCAGGCGGTTCTGGATAAGATCCGTCCGTATTTACAGTTTGACGGCGGCGATATTTCTCTGGATCATGTGGAAGACGGTTACGTTTATGTCCGGATGTACGGCGCCTGCATGGGCTGTATGGCCATCGGCGAAACATTGGACAACGGGGTTGCCGCCTTATTGATGGACGAAGTACCCGGGGTCAAGGGCGTTGTCCTCGTGGATCCTTACGGGGAAGAACAGCTCTACTAGAAAGAAAAGAAAAAGCCTTGAAAATTCTTCAAGGCTTTTTTCTGCCTTATTTGCGTGATTTGTAGTCCTTGTCGGCCTTTTTGCGCCAGGCGGTTTCTTCTTTCAGGGAACCGTGGGTCCGGATGGTGTTTATCGCGCAGCCCGCGGCTTCATACACCGTCTGAATTCCCTTTTCGTCGTTGTGATAATTCACGGCGTTGGTCTCGCGGATCCCGTAGGATTTTGCGGCGGCAATGGCGTCGATGTTCGCTCCGAAGAATAAGAATTCCCATCCTTCCTTCTCGGTAAGGCGCGTGATCATTTCGCGTACCTGCGATAAGGAATACTCGCGGCTGGCATTTTCCAGTCCGTCGGTCGTGATCATGAATACGGTGTGTTCCGGGATGTCTTCCTTACGGATA
>CACZNO010000224.1 GCA_902782505.1 uncultured Erysipelotrichaceae bacterium
ATTCCGTGATAGAATATATGGCAGAACAGATTGATCCCTCCAAGGATCAGGCCATCGGCCGTATCAAGGACATGACTGCGGGAGTGGTTTTGATCACATCGATCGGAGCTCTCATCGCCGGGGTCGCCATTTTGCTGAAGCATATTTTCTAGGAGGTAACATGACAAGAGAAGAACTGATCAGGGAAGCGTTTGAAGCGCTGAAGAATTCCTATTCTCCTTATTCGCATTATCCGGTAGGCGCCTGCCTGTTGACCAAGGACGGAAGAAAGTTTTACGGAGCGAACATTGAAAACGCGTCGTTTGGTCTGACGAACTGCGCGGAACGTTCTGCTGTATTCAGCGCGTATTCCAACGGTGTCAAAAAGAGCGACATCGAAGCGCTGGCGATCGTCTCCATCGGAGTAAAGATTGCGGCACCCTGCGGAGCGTGCCGTCAGGTATTGAATGAATTGCTGCCTTCCGGCTGCCCGATCCATCTTTCCAACGGGAAAGAAACCGTTACGAAGACGATGGAAGAATTGCTGCCGATGAGCTTTGGACCGGAGGATGTACTCTAATGGAATTCAAGTCGGGATTCGTATCGATCATGGGACGACCCAATGTCGGGAAATCGACGCTGCTGAACCAGATCATCAAGGAAAAAGTCGCCATTACGACTCCCAAAGCGCAGACGACACGCAATATGATCCGCGGCATCTACACCACCGAAGATACGCAGATCGTCTTTGTTGATACGCCGGGTATCCATAAACCTGCCCAGCTTCTAGGCAGAGAAATGGTGCGTGAAGCGTGGTCTTCCCTGGAAAGCGTAGACGCGGTATATCTTCTGATCGACGCGAAAAAAGGATTTACTTCGAAAGATGCCGAAATTCTCAAGCGCATCCGTGCGAATGACATCCCGGTTCTTCTGATCGTCAACAAGGTGGATTCCATCAAGAAATCGGATTTGATCGAGTTATTGCAGAAGGTGCCTTCGGATCAGGTGGAGGAAATCATTCCTGTCAGTGCGCTGAAGGATGTCAATCTGGAAGAACTGATCCGTACGACCCGGCGATTTTTACCGAACTCGGAACCGTTCTATCCGGAGGAACAATACGCGGATACGACCGAAAAATTCTCCGCCGCGGAACTGATCCGGGAAAAACTGATGCTGTATACGGAAGAGGAAATCCCGCACAGTCTGGCCGTCATCGTCGATAAGATGGAATTTCATCGCGAAAGTGTGGCCATCTACGCGTCGATTCTGGTGGAAAAAGATTCGCAAAAAGGCATCGTCATCGGAAAGAACGGCGAGATGCTCAAGAAGGTCGGTTCTGCCGCAAGGGAAGAGATCGAACATCTTTTAGGGAAAAAAGTATTCCTGCAATTATACGTAAAAGTAGAGAAAGACTGGCGTAACCGGATGAACGCGCTGCGTGAACTCGGTTACGGAAACAACGGACAATACGATGAATGATACGACGGAATTCTTAATTCTGCGTCATACCGATTATAAAGAAAGCGACCTGATCCTCGGCGGGGTTTCCCCGTACGGCCAGGTTTCTTTTATCGGTAAAGGGCTCAAGAAAACCACCAGCAAGAACGCCCATGCCTGCCGGTTGTTTTCCTGTTCGCTTATGCAGTATGACAAAAAGGAAGACCGTACGATTCATTTGATGAAAACAGCGTCCCTGATCGATTCCTACCGTGCTTTGCGGGAAGATCTTGATTTACAGATCCTGGCGTCCCTGATCGCGGAAATTGCCATGAAGATTCATGACGGAAACGATCTTTATGCCATGGTGCGCAAAGCCTTTGATTTATTGAAAAACAAGGAGAAACCGTTTCTGGTCACCGCGGCGTTTTTATCCGATGTGCTCAAACGCGAAGGAAACCAGCCGATGACAGACATGTGCGTACGGTGCGGAAGCACCAAAAACATCGTCGCGTATTCCATGGAAGAGGGCGGGTTTATCTGCCGCGATTGTTATAACGTAAAGCCGGCGCTGCTGTTGGATGTTCCGACATTGAAAAATCTTCGCATCCTGGTGAAAGGCACGATGGATCAGATCGAATACATGCCCGAAGAACTGGATAAGCCCGCTGTGACGAGGCTGTTTCTGGAAAGCGTTGTTTATCATACCGGGATCCGTTTGACTTCCATGGATTTCTTTGTATCGTGGTATCCCGAAACTCTGGGATAAAAAACCTTTTTTTTCGTAAACGGTTGAAACACGGAATGAAAAGGTGATAAATATAATTGTATTACTATGTCGTAGGAGGAATTATGGCAGAATACAGCATTGAAAAAATCGTAAATCATTTGAAAACGACAGGATTTGTATACCAGGGATCGGAAATCTACGGCGGTCTTTCGAACACGTGGGATTTCGGCCCTTTAGGCGTTGCGTTAAAAGACAATATCAAACGCGCCTGGCAGAAGAAATTCATCCAGGAACAGCCCAATAACGTGGAAATTCAGTCCGCGATCTTAATGAACCCGGAAGTCTGGGTCGCGACCGGCCATGTCGCCAATTTCTCGGATCCTTTGATCGACTGCAAACAGTGTCATGCCCGCTTGCGCGCGGATAATATGATTGAGGAATTCTCCAAGGGTACCGTGAATCCGGAAGGATGGACGAATGAAGAAATGATGAATTATATCCGGCAGAACAACGTACCGTGCCCGTCCTGCGGAGGACATGATTTTACGGATATCCGGAAATTCAACCTGATGTTCAAGACGTTCCAGGGTGTTCTGGAAGATACCAAGAGCACCATTTATCTGCGTCCGGAAACAGCGCAGGGCATGTTCGTGAACTTCAAGAACGTACAGCGCACGATGCGCCTGAAACTGCCGTTCGGTATTTGCCAGATCGGTAAGAGTTTCCGCAATGAAATTACACCGGGTAACTTTATCTTCCGTACGCGTGAATTCGAACAGATGGAAATGGAATTCTTCTGCAAGCCCGGCACCGATTTGGAATGGTACGAATACTGGAAGAAATACATGATCGACTTCCTGCACGGATTGGGCATGAAGGAAGAAAACATGCGGTTACACGAACACAGCGACGAAGAACGCGCGTTCTATTCCGTCGCAACGGTGGATATTCAATACAAGTTCCCGTTCGGATGGGGTGAATTATGGGGCCTGGCAGACCGTACCGATTATGACCTCAAACGTCACCAGAATCATTCCAAACAGAGCTTGGAGTATCTCGATCCGTTTACGAATGAAAAGTTCGTGCCGTATTGCGTAGAACCGGCGGTCGGTGTGGAAAGACTGTTCCTGGCGTTCGTGTGCGGTGCCTATGATGAAGAAACGCTGGAAGGCGGCGATACGAGAATCGTATTGCACTTAAGCCCGGTGCTGGCGCCGATCAAGTGCGCGGTATTGCCGTTAGTCAAGAAACTGAATGAGCCGGCAACGGAAATCTATCACAAGCTGATGAAGGAATTCCATTGCACCTACGATGAAACCGGCGCCATCGGCAAGAGATACCGCCGTCAGGATATGATCGGCACGCCGTATTGCGTAACAGTGGATTTCGATACTCTGGAAGACGGCTGCGTAACCGTACGTGAGCGCGATTCCATGGAACAGAAACGTGTAAAAATCGAAGAAGTTGCGGACTTGATCCGACCTTCGTTGGATTTCTAGGAGGGTCATGGCGAGGATCCCAAGGGAAGACATTGAAAAAATCCGTTCCAAAGCGCGGATCGAAGATGTGATTGCGCATTACATACCCGTGGAACGGTCGGGCAAAAGCTATAAAGCGGTTTGTCCTTTTCATGATGACCACGATCCTTCCATGATGATTTCCGCGGACAAACAATTGTTTAAGTGCTTTGTATGCGGTACTTCGGGGAATGTGTTCGGCTTTGTCGAGCAGTTTAAGAAGATTTCCTTTCCGGCTGCGGTAAGGGAAGTCGCGTCGATGATCGGATACGATCTTCCCGACGATGTGTACGAAGAGAAAAAGGAAACCGAAGATCCTAAAACCAAAAGACTTCACGATCTTCTTGAAACCGTCATCAGTTATTCGGAATACGAACTCTCGATTCCGGAGAATGCGGAAATCCGGAAATACGTACTGGACCGCGGAATCACGGAAAATCAGATCCGGGAAACGCGGATCGGATACCTGCCGGATCGGAACCTGCATGTCTTTTTATCCCGCAAGGGGTATACGGACGCAGAAATCGTCGATTCCGGCATGGCAATCATGCGCGCCAACGGATTATCGGACCTCTTCGTGTCACGGCTGACCATTCCGATTTTTGATGAAAACGGGAAACCGGTCGGATTTACCGCACGCACCATGATCAACGACGAGCGCAAGTACATCAATACGGCCGACACGGTTTTATACGATAAAAGTAAGATTCTTTACAATTATCACCGGGCGAAAGACTCAATCCGCAAAGTCGGATACGCGGTTTTGACGGAGGGTCCGATGGACGCTCTTGCGCTCGAACGCGCCGGATTCCGGAATGTCGTCGCTTCCTTAGGCACATCCTGTACAAGGGATCAGCTGAGTCTTTTGAAAAAAGTGACAAATACGGTATTGATTTGTTACGACGGAGACCGTCCGGGACAGGCGGCCAACTTCAAAATCGGTGAGCTCGCGCAGTCGCTGGGGTTTACGGTCCGGATTGCCAACAATTCGACCGGTTTGGATCCCGATGAAATCGAAAAGAAATACGGAACTGCCAAGAACCGTGAAACGATCGAAAAAGCGCTCGGTTTCCTGGATTTCGCCGAAGTTTATCTCCGCTCGAACTACAATCTGGATTCGTTCGACGGGAAAAAGAAATACGCGCAGCGCATGATTCAGCTTATCTTGAAGAGCCAGGATGCGTATGAAAGAGATTATTTCTACAAAAAATTGTCCGAAAGCACCGGACTTAGTATAAAATTATTAGAAGACTTTTCCAAAGGCGTGCAGATCGAAGCGCCGATCCGGGAAAAGAAGGTATACAGAAGTTCCGTCCGGGAGAGATTGGATCTCTTACCGCAGTATGAGATCCTGAATCAGATGATGAAATCTTCCGAGGCGGTGACACTGTTTGAAAAAGAACTGGGATATCTGACGGATGATTCCTGCCAGCAGTTACAGCTGTACATTTCCGAGTACTACCGTACTCATACGCAGATGTACCTGGCGGATCTTCTCTCGATGATCCCGGAAGAGCCTCTCCGGAAAGTTTTACAGGAACTCGACGGATGGGAATTGCTGGCTTCCGAGTATTCGGAACGTATATTGACGGATTCCATGGACAGGATAAAAGGGCTGAATGCGCAGCAGAAAAAAGAGATCCTGCGGGAAAAGATCAAGTATGTTTCCGGTCCGGAGCTCGCAAAACTCCTGAAGGAATACGAAGAACTGGAGAAGGCGACCAGAAAGCGAGGTATCGACAATGGCTAAAGAGAACACCGAAGAATTGCTGTCTGTAACAGAAGAAACGGAAGAAAAAAAGACAAAAAGAAAATCTTCCGGCAAAAGAAAGACAAAGGCAGTAAGCGAACCGACGGCAGAAGAATTGCAGGCGGAGCCGGCTGCGGAAGAAAAACCGAAAGAAACCAAAAAGAGAGGTTCCCGTAAGAAAAAAGAAGTGAAGGAAGAACCCGAATTGACGGAAGAAGACTTCGATCCGGCTGAGGACGATTTCTTGGAACTGGAAGATGATTTTGATGACTATTCCGATCTGGAAGAACCGGTGAAGCCGAAAAAGTCCCCGAAAGGGAAAAAGAACGCGAAAGCTCCCGCAGAAATTAAGACGCTGGACGAAATCAAGGAAGAATTCACGGAAAAGTGGAACGCGGATCAGAAGATCACCAACGCGGAAGTCATGGATGCGATCGAGCATCTGGAAATGTCCGATAGCGATATGGAAGAACTGTATGACTGGTTCGCAGATCACGATATCCTGATCACGGATGAAGCGATGGACGAAGCCGAAGAGGAATTCGACGCTCTGGAAGACGATGAATTCACCGATGAGGACGATTTGCTGCTGGATGAAGAGGAAGATCCGGAATCCGAAATGATCCGCCGGATCCAGTCCGCGTACCAGGATTTACCGGGCACCAAGAACAACGACCCGGTCAAGATGTACTTAAAGGAAATCGGCCGGATTCCGTTGCTGCGTCCGGAAGATGAAATCGAAATTGCCAAGCGTATCAAAGACGGCGACGAGGAAGCCAGAGAAATTCTGATTTCTTCGAACCTTCGTCTGGTCGTTTCGATCGCGAAAAAATATGTCGGCCGCGGTCTTCTGTTCCTGGATCTGATTCAGGAAGGAAACATGGGCTTGGTCAAAGCCGTGGAAAAATTCGATTATACCAAGGGATTCAAGTTCTCGACCTACGCGACCTGGTGGATCCGCCAGGCAATTACCCGTGCGATTGCGGACCAGGCCAGAACGATCCGTATCCCGGTCCATATGGTGGAAACCATCAATAAACTGACCCGTATTCAGCGTCAGCTGGTACAGGAACTCGGCAGAGAACCGACAGCGGAAGAAATCGCGGACCGCATGGGCGGCATTACACCGGATAAAGTGCGTGAAATTCAGAAAGTCGCGCTGGATCCGGTATCTCTGGAAACTCCGATCGGCGAAGAAGATGATTCGCACTTAGGAGACTTCATTGAAGACAAGGACGCGGAATCGCCGGATCAGTATGCCAACAACCAGCTTCTCAAAGAGGAAATCAACGAGGTCTTAAGCGGATTGGCGGAAAGAGAAGAAAAAGTATTGCGCCTGCGCTTCGGATTGGAAGACGGCAGAAACCGCACTCTGGAAGAAGTCGGCAAGGAATTTAATGTAACAAGAGAGAGAATCCGTCAGATCGAGGCGAAAGCGCTGCGTAAGCTGCGTCATCCGACCAGGTCCAAACGCCTGAAGGACTTTTTGAACTGAGGCGGACGCTCATTGGAAAGCGGACTGAAACAGTCCGCTTTTTCATCTCATAGGAAATTCTGTTGAATTTCCTATGAGATGAAAGCCTCCGGCTGGATGCGCACTCGCACGTAAGGAAG
>CACZNO010000225.1 GCA_902782505.1 uncultured Erysipelotrichaceae bacterium
CGGCAAGTTTATTCAGATGGAAGATGAAATCGGTTCGATTGCGTGCGCGATCGGGGCTTCGGCGGCCGGTGTGAAAGCCATGACCGCTACGTCCGGTCCGGGTTTCTCATTGAAACAGGAAAACCTGGGTTATGCGTGCATCGCGGAATTGCCGATTGTCGTCGTAGACGTGCAGCGTCAGGGGCCTTCCACGGGTATGCCGACATCCCCGTCGCAAGGGGACGTCATGATGGCGCGCTGGTGAACACACGGAGATCATCCGATCATCGTGCTCAGTCCTTCCACGGTGAAGGAGTGTTACGGCTTGACGATCCGGGCGTTCAATCTTTCCGAAAGATACCGTGTGCCGGTGATTTTCCTGATGGATGAAATCGTCGGGCATCTGCGCGAAGGCATGGAGCTTCCCGATCCCGAGGATATTGAAATCAAGAACCGTCCGAGTGTGGAATATCCGGATCACAAGAGACTTCCGTATCATATGAAAAAAGGCCAGCTGGTCGCGAAGATGGCGCCGGTCGGAAAAGGACAGCGTTACAACATCACCGGGTTAACCCATGACGAATCCGGATTCCCGACCAATTCCAACGCGGAAGCGAAGAAACTGATGGACCGGCTGATGGGCAAGATCACCCAGAATTACGACAAGATCGTGGAAGTGGACCAAATCAACATGGAAGACGCGGAGGTCGCGATCTTCTGTTACGGCGGGACGTATCGCGCGGCGCTGACGGCGATGGAAGAATTGCGGAAGAAAGGCGTGAAATGCGGCATCTTCCGTCCGATCACGATCTGGCCGTTCCCGGAAAGAGAACTGGTGAAGGCGGCTTCCGGATTAAAGAGAATCATCGTCGCGGAACATAACTACGGACAGATGGTGCTGGAAGTCGAACGGGTCGTGAAAAACGCGTGTGAAATCAAGTTTGTCGGGAAATACGACGGTACGGTGATCACACCGGAAGAAATCATGGAAAAGGCGGTGGATTAATATGACCGTAAGCACAGGCGATGTCAGCAAGAAAACCAAAAACATGTCCAACCTCATCTACAAATACATGCGCCCGGAACACCTTCCGCATATCTGGTGCCCGGGATGCGGCAACGGAATCATCATGCGCGACGTGGCGCAGGCCATTGAGAACCTCGGACTAAGCCGGAATAATACCGTCATCGTGTCGGGAATCGGCTGTTCGTCCCGTGCGGCAGGCTACATGGATTTCAGTACGATCCATACGACGCACGGAAGAGCCATTGCGTTTGCGACCGGCATCAAGTTAGCCAATCCGGAGCTCGAAGTCATCGTCATCGCAGGCGACGGGGATATCGCGGCGATCGGCGGAAATCACCTGATCCATGCGGCCAGACGCAATATCGGATTGACCGTCATCGTCATGAACAACAATATCTACGGCATGACCGGGGGACAGTATTCCCCGACTACGCCGACCGGCGAATTCGGAACCACGGCACCCTACGGCAACATGGACCGTTCGTTTGATATCGCGGGACTGGCGTATGGCGCCGGCGCGTCGTATGCCGCAAGAGGAAGCGCCTATCATGCCCAACAGACGATCAATCTGATCCAGGAAGGCATCCGCAATAAGGGTTTCTCCATCATCGACGTCGCGTCCGTGTGTCCGACGTACTACGGGCGCAAAAACAAGAAAGGCGACGCGGTTGAGATGATGAAGTGGCAGAAAGAGAACGCCGTGACGGTGGAACAGGCGGCGAAAATGACGCCGGAAGAGCTGCACGGGAAACTGGTGATCGGACTTCTGCACCATGCGCAGTATCCCGAATTCACCTATCAGTACAACGAATTGATCAAGCGTTTGGCGGAAGAGAGGGAAGCGAATGAATAAAACAGAAATCCGGCTCGCGGGAAGCGGGGGACAGGGAGTCATCCTGGCCAGCGTGATCCTGGCGGAAGCCGCGGTACTTGCCGGAAAATATACGGCTCAAAGCCAGTCGTACGGCCCGGAAGCCCGAGGGGGTGCCTGTAAGGCGGAAACGCTGATTTCCGATGAACCGATCGGGTTTACGAAGGTGCGCCATCCGGACTTCTTAATGGTCCTGACAGAAAAAGCCATGGAAAAATACGCGAAGGACCTGCCGGAAAACTGCCGGATTTTGATGGATGACAGTCTGGAACCTTTGCCGGAACTGGATCTTTCAAAAGTGATCCGTCTTCCGATTTTGAAGACGGCCAAAGAAAAAGTCGGGCGTGCGCAGACGGCGAATGTCGTAGCGGCCGGCTGTATCAATGAATTACTGCATATTACCGATGAAGAATCGATGAAGGAAGCGGTAAAACTGCACGTGCCCTCAGGTACGGAGGAAGTCAATCTGAAAGCCCTCGAAGCCGGAGAAGAACTGGCGAAAGCGACGGTGCACGCATGAAAATCCACGAGTACCAGGCTGCCGGGCTGTTCCGGGAATACGGATTGCCGGTCCCTGAAGGGAAGACGGCTTTTTCCGTGCGGGAAGCGGTAGAACTGGCGAGGGATTTCACACCGTGCGTAATCAAGGCGCAGGTACATTCCGGCGGAAGAGGAAAAGCCGGCGGCGTCAAGTTCGCCGCAGATCTTCCAAGCGTGAAAGAGATCGCGGAAGGAATGTTCGGGATGCGCTTAGTCACCAAACAGACCGGAAGCGCGGGAAAAATCGTCCGGAAACTCTATCTGACGGAACCGGCGGTCATTCAAAGGGAATATTACCTCGCCGTCACCGTAGACAATGAAACGGGGAACTACGTGATCATCGCCTCCAATGACGGTGGCATGGAAATCGAGGAAACCGCGAAAGTTCATCCGGAACGCATTCTGCGCGTCCCGGTTTCCATGACCGAAGGCTTTAAGAATTATGAAGGAGCCCTGATTGCGGAAGACTTCGGACTCTCTTCCCTGCAGGAAAAGGAACTCTGCCGGATTTTGCGGGGAATGATGCGCATCATGGAGGAAAAGGACGCGAGTCTGGTAGAGATCAATCCGTTGGTCATCACCGCGGAAGGGAAACTCGTATGCCTGGACGCCAAAGTGAATTTTGACGACAACGCGTTATACCGTCATCCGGAAATCGCTGCCCTGCGGGATCCGGAGGAAGAAGATCCAAGAGAAGTCGAGGCGTCTTCGTACGGATTAAATTACATTCATCTGGACGGGAATATCGGATGCCTGGTCAACGGGGCAGGACTCGCGATGGCAACCATGGACGAGATCCATGCGTTCGGCGGGGAACCGGCGAATTTCCTGGATGTCGGAGGTTCCGCGACGGCGGAGAAAGTCAAGGCGGCCTTCCGGTTATTGATTTCGGATGAAAACGTTGAAGCCATCTTCGTGAACATCTTCGGCGGGATCATGCACTGCGACACGATTGCGGAAGGCGTGATCGAGGCGGCGAAGGAAACCGGACTCAGACTGCCGCTGATCGTACGTCTGGAGGGTACCAACGCGGAACTCGGAAGAAAGCTTCTGAAAGAATCCGGATTGGCGATCCTGCCGGCGTCCGACATGGCGGAAGGCGCGAGGAAAGCCGTGGAGGAAGCGAAACGTTACGCGATGATCCGGAAAGGAGGCGCTGTATGAGTATTCTGGTCGGCAAGAACACCCGGGTGCTGGTACAGGGCATTACCGGCAAACAGGGAAAATTCCATACGGAGAAGATGCTGGAATACGGCACCAAAATCGTCGGC
>CACZNO010000226.1 GCA_902782505.1 uncultured Erysipelotrichaceae bacterium
CCGATCGCCAGCGGAACGACGCCCAAAGATGTCAAGACCGCGGAACCGCCCGAAGAACCTCCGGGAATCCGGTCTTTTCCGTACGGATTGAGCACCGGTCCGGTAAACGCCGTACGGTTGGTGCCGCCCATCGCCAGTTCGTCCATGGAACTCTTCGCAATGACGATCGCTCCGGCTTTTTCCAGAAGATCCGTCACATGGGCGTTGTATACGGGAACGAACCCTTGCAGGATCCCGCTGGACGCGGTCGTTTCCGTATCTTTCATGCAGACATTGTCTTTCAAAACAACCGGGATACCGTAGAACGGGCCCCTGCTTGATTGTTTTTCAAGCTCCGCAATGCGCTTTTCGGGATCGATGACCGTGACTGCCGCATGATAAACCGGCTGAAGTTCTTTCAGTTTCCGGATCGTTTCACGGATCCTGTCCGGTCCGCTTTGTTTCCAGGCAGAAATCGTACTCATCGGATCACCCGGGGTAATACAATATACCCGTCTTTTTTCCGTTTCGCGTTGCGCAGAGCTTCTTCCGGTGAAAGCGTATCCTGTATTTCATCTTCCCGTAAGAACGACGTTTCCTTTTCCACCGGATATACCATGGGCCGGACACCGGAAGTATCGATCTGTTTAAGCTCTTCCAGCTTCTTTTCGAACATGCGAAAATCCTTCGCGGTTTCTTCCGCTTCTTTTTCGCTCATATCGAACTGCAGCTGTTTCGCAAGATACCGGATATCTTCGGCGGTGATATTCCCCATGATTACTCCAATTCTTTTATGATTTCTTCGAATTCTTCTTCATTCATCGTACGGATGCCCAAGGCATTCGCTTTCGTGAGCTTGCTGCCGGCTGCTTCGCCGTATACGACCAAATCCGTCGCCTTGGAAACCGAACCGGTTACCTTCGCTCCGTAATGCTCCAGCAGTTCTCCGGCTTCCTTTCGTGAATAATTCGTCAGGGAACCCGTCAATACGACGGTAAGTCCCGCAAACGGACTGCCGGATGTCTCTTTCTTTTCGACAGTTTCCTTCGGGTTGACCCCGTGGGCTTTCAAGGATTCCAGCATAGCCTTGTTCTTTTCATCGCGGAAAAACGCCGTGATGGATTCCGCGGTGGCTTCGCCGATATCCGGAATATTCGTTAGATCTTCCTTGGACGCGTTTTCCAGATCCTCCAGCGAAGGATAATACGACGCAATGACTTTGGCGGCCTTTTCTCCGACGTGGCGGATCCCCAATCCGTTCAGCAGCCTGTGGAACGGCTGTTTTTTGGAACGGTAAACCGCCTCAATCAGATTCGCGACCGACTTTTCTCCCATCTTCTCAAGTTTCAGGAGTTCCTGCGTCTTTTTGTCCAGTTCGTAAATATCTTCCAGTCTTTCCAATAAGCCCGCGTCATGGAACATCTGTACGGTCTTATCGCCCAAACCTTCGATATCCATGGCGTCGCGGCTCGCAAAATGAATAATGGATTCCACGATACGGGAAGGACAGTCGGTATTCGTGCAGTAATAATCGCTTTCTCCCGGCAGACGGATGATCCGTTCATGACAGACCGGACAGAATTCCGGATAACGGAACTCTTTCTCGGTTCCCTTGCGGCGTTCCTTAATGACCCGGATCACTTCCGGAATGACATCCCCGGCTTTGCGGATCACCACGGAATCCCCGATCCGGACATCCTTTTCCCGGATCATGTCTTCGTTATGAAGCGTTGAATAGGTAATAATCGACCCGGCAACCCGCACCGGCGTCAGTTTTGCGGTAGGCGTAACGCGTCCGGTTCTTCCGACCGTGATCAGAATGTCCTCGACCGTGGTCACGACTTCTTCCGGCGGGAACTTGTAGGCGATCTCCCAGCGCGGCGCCCTGGCGGTATTGCCCAAGCGTCTTTGCGTTTCCAGGTCATTGACTTTGATGACCATTCCGTCGATGTCGTACGGAAGCGACGGACGCTTTTCCGCAATCGTTTCAATATATGCCCAAACCGCGTCCATGTCGGGCAATACGACCCGGACGGGATTGGTGATCAAGCCCCAGGAATCCAGAAGATCCAGGGCTTCTTTCTGCGTCTTTACGTAACGTATCGCATCCGGCACATGATACCAGAAGGCGCTTAAACCGCGGCTTGCGGCTATACGCGGATCTAACTGCCGGATACTGCCGGCGGCGGCGTTACGGCAATTTGCGAATTCCGGAAGTCCTTTTTCCCTTTGCGCCGCATTGATACGCGCCAGGGATTCTTTCGGCATATACACTTCCCCGCGGATCTCGATTCTTCCCGTAAAGGGAATCTCCATCGGAATGGAGCGGATCGTGCGCACATTGGAAGAAACATCTTCACCCGTGATTCCGTCCCCGCGGGTGACGCCGGACACAAAGCGTCCGTTTTCATAGGTCAGACAGATCCCGAGCCCGTCGATCTTGAGTTCCACTTCGTATTCCTGTTTGCCCGCTTCCGATTCCACCCGGCGCGCAAAATCCTTCAGATCATCGAAATTGTAGGAATTGTCCATCGACAGCATCGGATGTTCGTGCACGACCTTGTCAAAACCGTCCACCGGTCCCGCACCGACTCTCTGACTCGGAGAATTCGGATCAAAAACTTCCGGATGTTTTTCCTCCAGAGCGCGTAACTCTTCCATCAGGCGGTCGTATTCATAATCGGGAACACTCGGTGCGTCATTGCGGTAGTACTCAATGGCGTAGCGGTGCAGCAAACTGCGCAGTTCCCGGATCCGGTTGATTTCTTCCATGCGTTTTCCCCCCTAGTCTTTTTTATGTATGGCAGGATGTCCGATCATCAAAGTCTTCACCCCGAACGGATACGCAAACGCGACATCCATACTCTTGCCCTTGATCTGGATCACCACACCGTCGCCGAACACTTCGTGCGTCACCCGGTCACCGTTACGGTATTTTTCCGCTTTCGGTCCGACTGCGACCGTATTCACCGGCGATACGGTCTGCCCTGCGGCATTATCCCGGTTAAATCCGAATTCATAACCGTTTCCGACATGTTCTATGTACCGGTCATCGATTTCCTTAATGAAACGGGACGCGACCCTCGCTTTGGACAGGACAAAGGAGAATCCCTGCGGTTCGGTCAGGATCAGTTCCTTTTTCGCTCGGGTATAGGCGACATACGCCAGTCTCCGCTCTTCTTCCAAGCCTTTGAGTCCTTCCGCGATCGTACGATCCGAAGGGAATACGCCTTCGCTTAATCCCGCAACGAAAACCGTTTCGAATTCCAGCCCCTTGGCCGCATGCACGGTCATCAGCTGGACGTAATCGGTTTCCATCGTGTCATCCCTGTCGGTATAGAGATTGACCATCTGAAGGTATTCCGAAAGCGTTGCGTCGGGATACTGTTCGGTGAAATCCGCGATATCGTTGATCAATTCCTTGACGTTGCAGATCTTTTCGTCTTCCTTGTCTTTTTCCAGCATCGCCCGGTATCCCGTGGATTCAAAGATGTGTTCCAATAACCGGTCTAACGGCAGTGTTTCCGTCAGCTTCTTGAATCCTTCAATCATCTCCGTAAAGCTTTCCAGGCTGTTGGAAGCGGCCTTGGAGAGTTTCGCGTGCGGGATC
>CACZNO010000227.1 GCA_902782505.1 uncultured Erysipelotrichaceae bacterium
AGGAATGAATCGTGGAAATATGGGGCCCGAGTCCCCTCTCACCCAACTGGTCGCGGATGCGTTTTTTCATTTCGTTGGCGGCTTTGTTGGTAAAGGTGATCGCCACGATTTTGCGCGGTTCCACCCCTAATGTTTCAATCAGGTATCCCACGCGCATGGTTAAAACGCGGGTTTTTCCGCTCCCCGCGCCGGCAATCACTCGGACATAACGGCTTGTCGTCGTAACAGCTTTCTTTTGTTGCTCGTTTAACTGTATTTTCATAATGCCTCTTCGTTAATATATTATACCAAATCTTCTTTCCCTCATGCACCGTTTATGGTCTATGATATAATTGTTTTAATAAAACAGGAGATCGTATGGACTATCTGAACACCCATTGGACAAGCTACGAAATACTCGATGCCGGCGATAAGGAAAAACTGGAACGCTGGGACCGCGTGCTTTTACGCCGCCCGGATCCGCAGTGCCTTTGGCCGAAAGATGCTTCCAACAAGAACTGGAACCGCGCAGACGCGGTTTATCACCGTTCCCGCAAAGGCGGAGGCGAATGGGAATACAAGCGCGAATTGCCGGAATTCTGGACGATTTCGTACGGAAACATGCGTCTCAAGGTATCTCCGACCGGATTCAAGCACACCGGGATTTTCCCGGAACAGGCTATCAACTGGGACTGGATCGCGGACCGGATCTCCCATGCGGAAAGGGATATCACCGTCTTAAATTTATTCGCGTATACCGGCGCCGCTACCATGGCCGCTTCCCTGGCCGGCGCAAAGGAAGTCGTGCATGTTGACGCGGCCAAGGGAATGGTCGCCTGGGCCAAGGAAAACGCGGCCCTGAACCATCTGGAAGATCATAAGATCCGTTTTATCGTCGATGACGTCAACAAGTTTGTGGCACGGGAAAAACGCCGCGGAAGGACCTATGACGCAATCATCATGGATCCGCCTTCCTACGGACGCGGGCCCAACGGCGAAATGTGGAAGCTCGAGGAACAATTACCCGAGCTCATCGCATCCTGTATGGAGATCCTTTCGGATAAGCCGTTGTTTTTCCTGGTGAATTCCTATACCACCGGATATACGGCCGGTTCCCTGAAAAATCTTCTGACGCTGACGTTAAAGAAGAAATATCCCGAAGGCACGGTGGAAGTCGGACAGCTGTCCTTGCCGATTTCCCATGACGATCTGACGCTCCCCTGCGGAATCACCGGAAGGTTCTGGCTATGAAAGTACTCTACGAAGACAACCACGTGATCGTCCTGATCAAGCCCTACAATATGCCTACCCAGGCGGACAAATCCCACGATCCGGATGTCTTGGGCATGGTCAAGGATTATCTCATTCAGAAATACAAAAAACCCGGCGACGCCTATGTCGGATTGGTTTCACGGTTAGACCGTCCCTGTGCAGGCGTAATGGCGGCCGCGAAAACCTCCAAAGCCGCATCCCGGCTGACCAAGGCGTTTGCGGATCATAAGGAAATCATCAAGGAATACCTGGCCGTGGTCGACGGAACCATCCCCGAAAACGAAGGCACCTACATCGACCAGTTATACAAGGATCGCAATTCCAACACTGTAAAAGTCGTACCCAAGGACACACCGGGTTCCAAATACGCGGAATTATCCTACAAGGTCCTGTCAAGGAAAGAGGACAAGACCCTGGTGAAGATCCGGCTTCTGACCGGTAGAGCTCATCAGATCCGGGTCCAGTTCGCGTCGCATGGCTATCCGCTGTTCGGAGATCAGAAGTATCATCCTTCGCCCAAACCGCACACCCAGCTGGCTTTATGGTCCTACCGTCTGACGTTCCCGCATCCCGTAAAAAAAGAACCGGTCACTGTTACGCAAAAACCTGCGTACGTGTCGGTTTGGAAAACATTTGAAGAAGACCTGCAGAAACTTTAGAATCCCGCAGGTCTTTTTTTATAATTCTATATCAAGTTCCACCGGACAATGATCCGATCCGTAGATGCCGGTATGGATTTTCGCGTCCGCGATCCGGTTTTTCAGACTATCCGATACGACAAAGTAATCAATTCTCCATCCGGCGTTGTTAGCCCGCGCGTTGAACCGGTACGACCACCATGAATACTCGACTTTCTCCGGGTACAGATAGCGGTAGGTATCGATGAATCCCGCGCCGATCACCGCGTCGAATTTCGCGCGTTCTTCCGGTGTAAATCCGGCGTTATGAATGTTGGCTTTGGGATTCTTTATATCGATTTCCTTATGCGCGACATTCAGATCGCCGCAATAGATCACGGGTTTATCCTTTTCCAGGTCTTTCAGGTATTTCAAAAAAGCGTCCTCGAAGGTCATCCGGTAATCCAAGCGCTTGAGCCCGTCGCCGGAATTCGGCACATAAACCGTCACCAGATAATACTTCGGATATTCCAGCGTGATCACCCGGCCTTCGTGATCGTGTTCTTCGACGCCGATCCCGTAACGGACGGACAGCGGCTTCTCCTTCACGAACAAGGCCGTGCCGCTGTAACCCTTGCGTTCGGCGTAGTTCCAGTATTTTTCGTATCCTTCCAGTTCGACATCGGCCTGACCTTCCTGCATCTTGGTTTCCTGTAAAGCGACGGCGTCCGCGTCCATCGCCTTGATCTCATCCAGAAATCCCTTTTTCAATATCGCCCTTAAGCCGTTGACATTCCATGAAATAAACTTTTTCATTCTGTTTCTCCTACGTTGTAAAACGGTAAATTCTCTTGAAGCGCTCGCCTTCGAAATACAGCGGACAGGTGATCGGAACTTTTTTATCTCCCAGGCATTCCCCGCCCAGCTTGTCCAGGGTTTTGCGGGAAGCGATATTGTCGGGATTACAGGTAATGTACAGCCAGTCCATTCCCTTTTCCTTCGCAAACGGGAAAACCAGTTTCGCCGCGTCAAGGGCGTAATGATGACCGCGGTACGGTTCATCGATCCTGTAGCCGATGTTTCCCTGGTAATACAGATATTTGGATCTGCCGACACGTAAATCGATATATCCTACGCGTTCCCATTTATCGTGCAGGAAAATATCAAAATAGTACACCTCATACGGATGCAGAGTCCCCATCACGTAGTGCTGCGTCAAAAGAAGATCCACGGTATCCGATACAATACGCTCCATCCTGCACCCCCCGTATTGACTTCATTATAACGTTTCTCTTACATTTTTCATAAAATATGTTAATATATTACCGGCATTCGGGGAAAAAAGATTCCAAAAACTTTTCGAAAAATGCCTTGCAATGATAAAAGGTGTATGCTAATATACTTAAGCACGCACTTCATCTCGAGCTGGAGAAGTACTCAAGTGGTCGAAGAGGCGTCCCTGCTAAGGATGTAGGTCGGGTAACTGGCGCGAGAGTTCAAATCTCTCCTTCTCCGCCATATTGGTCCATTGGTGTAGTGGTTAACATGCCTCCCTGTCACGGAGGAGATCACCGGTTCAAGTCCGGTATGGACCGCCACTCTGCGGGCGTAGTTCAATGGTAGAACGCGACCTTGCCAAGGTCGACACGGGGGTTCAATTCCCCTCGCCCGCTCCATTGAAAAGTGTAAAGCCGCTGTTCATCAGCGGCTTTTTTCTGTTCGTATTGTTCTCGTTATTCTTCCCGCACGCGGATCGCATACCCGGGATTGGCGGGATCATACATGACGGTCAAAGGACAGCCGACATATAAATCGCTCGCCCAGTGGTTCGTCGTCATCTGGTTATCGACCGGTTTTCCGCTCCCCAGTCTGGCTTCTGTTTCCATCCCGTCGATCGTCCTGTAAATCACATAGTAGTCATAAATCGTTCCGAGGGGAATCCCATCCCCGTCGGTATGATCTTCTTCTTCAATACGGCTCACAACGGCTTCTGTTACAATTCCGTTTTCGCGGATCTTTTTATTTTGCAGCGCGGTGCGGATCATTGCGAACACGATGATCCCGATAATTAACGCCGCTCCCAGATACTGCATACTTTATACCTCTTCCTTCATTCCTGATTAAATCATACCCCATTCGGCGAATTTCTCAAACCCGCCTTTCTCCGCGATGAATTCTCCCGAGATCCGTACGATTTCCTCATACGGCTTTCCGTCGACCGTTTCATCTCCGATCGCGCAGAAATACTCTGCCGGTTTTCCGGTCTTTTCCGCTTTCAGAAAGGCGTAAATGTTGACGGAAACATCCGCTTTGGACAAATCCTTCCCGTGCAGCCCGCCGCCGGTCACGGCGTTTCCCATATCGCTTCCGAGCTTGCGGTTGGTCGCGCCGGAATCCACATGGTAGCCTCCGGTCCATTCCCCTAACGGATTCACGATTGCGCCGGGA
>CACZNO010000228.1 GCA_902782505.1 uncultured Erysipelotrichaceae bacterium
AAACCAAGGGCTACGGTTCGCAGGTCGCGGAAACCGATTTCATCAACCGCGTCATCGGTCTTACCAAGGCGGAAGATCTCGATACGATCAGCGGCGCTACGATTTCCAGCACCGCGGTGAAAGACGGATTGACCGACGCGTTCACGCATTATGAACTGCATTATCTTTTGAAGGATTAGGAGGGCTGAATTATGAAAAAACCGAATTTCTGGCAGTCTTTGATCCTTGAAAATCCGCTGTTCATCCAGTATCTGGGTGTATGTGCGGTCCTGGGGGTTACGACATCTCTGGATAACGCGTTGGGCATGAGCGTGATCGTACTGATCGTATTGTTATGCTCCAACGTGCTGATTTCCGCGTTAAGAAAGTTTATTCCCAACGAGATCCGTATTCCGGTCTTCATCGTCGTAATCGCGACGTTCGTATCGGTAGCGGAGATGCTGGTCAAGGCGTTCGCGCCGATCTTGTACGACAACATGGGTTCGTTCATCGCGCTGGTTGTTGTCAACTGCATCATCTTAGGACGTGCGGAAGCGTGCGCTTCGAAGTCGACGATCGGCGAAAGCGCCAAGGACGCTTTGGTACAGGGTCTTGGCTACGCGATCGCGCAGTTCTCGATGTCCATCATCCGTTCCTTCTTCGGAAACGGCGGATGGAGCTTATCCAATCCGTTTACCGGTAAACAGATCTTTGAACTCACGATCTTACCGGAAAGCCTGCGTCTGGGATTCTTCACCAAGGCGATGGGCGGATTCTTAACGTTCGGTATTCTGGCGGCGTTATTCACCGGTTACAAGAACCGTTGGGATGACGCGCGCAAGGAAGAACTGAAACAGGAACGCATCAAAGCCGCGTTGAAGATGAAAGCGGAACGTGAAGCGGCGAAGGCTGCCAAGCTTGCCGCGGAACAGAAAGCGAAAGAAGAAGCGGAAAAAGCCGCGAATACGCCGGCGGAGGTGGCCGCATGAATTACCTGTCTTTATTCTTAAACACCGTATTGATCGATAACGTCATTCTGGTGCACTTCTTCGGGTTCTGCCCGTTACTGGGTGTTACCACCAAGAAGAAATCCGCGTTCGGCATGGGCCTGGCGGTCATCTTCGTCGTCATCGGAAGCTCCGCGATCACCTGGTCGTTATACCGTTTCATCTTAAAGCCGCTGAAACTGGAATACCTGGAATTAGTCACGTTTATTCTGGTCATCGCGAGTTTCGTACAGTTCATTGAAATGTTCTTAAAGAAGTTCATTCCGTCGTTATACAAAGCGCTGGGGATCTTCTTACCGCTGATCACCACCAACTGTGCGGTTCTTTATGCCACGATGCAGAACATCTCCAAGGGTTACCGTTTCACGGAAACCATGGTCAACGCACTGGGTATTTCCGTAGGATTCTTCCTGGTCGTTTACGTTTTCGCGACGATCCGCGAGAAACTGCAGAAAGCGGATACTCCGCGCAGTTTCAAGGGAAATCCGATCGCTTTGATCGTTACCGCGTTAATGGCGTTAGCGTTCAGCGGATTGGCGGGATTAGTATAAGATGAATTTCGTACAGATCCTGACGGCTTTGGCCTTGGTAGGAGGCTTAGCCGTACTCAACGGGTGGATTTACGTCAAAAACAAGAAGACACCGTTACCGGAAGGCTGCGAACCCTTCAGGGAATCCTGCAGCAACTGTCCGGCGGAAGAAGATTGCGTACTAAAGAAAGTGGAACGGAGTGTGAAACAATGATACAGGCATTATTACTGGGTTTGGGTCTTGGAGGCATTTTGGGACTGGTTTTAGGCATCGCCAACAAGGAATTCGAAGTTCCGGAAGATCCGCGTTTCGAGAAACTGACAGGACTGTTACCGGGATACAATTGCGGCGCCTGCGGATATCCGGGCTGTGCGGGATTGGCCAGAGCGATTCTCGACAAAGAAGTCGACGGTCTGCCCTGTAAGCCGATCAAACCGGACGCGCGGACAAATCTCAAGGAATATCTGGCGAATACGCCGGGACCGGACGGTAAGACTATTAAGCTGAAATAAAGTATGATAAAGTCAGTTTGAAAGGACTGACTTTTTCTATGAACATTCCCGAAGAATTAACGGCTTTGCAGGATCCGGAATATCAGGAATTCACCGCAAAGCTGCTGCATACGGACTATGAGGTGATGGGAGTCCGGTTACCGGATCTGCGCGCTTTGGGAAAAAAAGCCGCGAAGGAAACGGACCTGTTTGCGTACGCGGCCATCAAGAAACGCCGGCACGAGGAAGTATTATTGCTGGGCATCATGATGGGATATGCGAAAGAATCAACGGAAAACCGTCTGGCTCTGATTGAACAGTTTACCGCCCAGTGCGACAGCTGGGGTCAGACCGACTCGGCAGTCACGGGATGGAACTGGATCAAAAAGGATCCCGCGCCGTACCGCGAATGGATGATCTCGCATCTGAACGACGAAAGAGAAATGTTCCGGCGGATGGCATTCTTGATCGCGATGCGGTATTATCCCGGTAGGGAAGATACCGAAACTGTGCTGGAAAGTCTGGATCGGGGCGGATCGGACGGGTATTACGCGCGGATGATGATTGCGTGGTATCTGGCCGAACGGGCCAATCTTTACCCGGACAGAATCAGGGACTACCTGGCGGAAAACCGTCTGGATGCCTGGACGCATAATAAGGCGATTCAGAAGATCCGGGAATCCTTTCGGATCGAAAAGGAATACAAGGAAGAAATGACGAGGTTGAAACGGAAATGAAAAAGAAAGCGGGAATGATCTCCTTGGGATGCGCAAAAAACCGGGTGGACTCCGAACGCATCATGGGCTTACTGAAAGAAGGCGGATTTGAAATCACGCCGGACGCGAAGAAAGCGGACGTTCTTTTCGTCAACACCTGCGGGTTTATCGATTCCGCGAAGGAGGAATCCGTCAATGCGATTCTGGAGATGGCGGAATACAAAAAGAATAAGCGCAAAAAACTGATCGTGACCGGATGTCTGGCACAGAGATATCTGGAGGATCTGAAGAAAAAACTGCCGGAAGTCGATCGGTTCATTCCGATTGACGACTATCCGCGCATGGCGGAAATTCTGGAAGAGGAGATCGGATTAGGAAAAACACATCCGAATCCGGAACGCTATCTGTCGACGGAACCCTGGGCGGGGTATCTGAAGATCGCGGACGGCTGTTACAACATCTGTGCGTACTGCGCGATTCCTTTGATCAAGGGAAAGTACGCTTCGGAGCCGTTTGAAAAGATGGTTGCGGAAGCGAAGATGCTGGCGAAGCGCGGAGTGAAGGAAATCACGCTGATCGCGCAGGATACGACGATGTACGGAGTCGATCTTTATCATAAAAAACGCCTGGGCGAATTGGTGAAGGAGATCAACGCAATCGAGGGAATCGAATGGATCCGGGTTCTGTACCTGTATCCGAGCCAGATGGATGAAAAACTGCTGAAGGAACTCAAGGAATGCGGCAAGTTCGTTCCGTATTTCGATCTGCCGATGCAATACGGCAACGATAAGATCCTGAAGGCGATGAACCGCGCGACCACGGTCGAAAAGTTCCGGAAGATCGTTGAGAAGATTCGCGGGATTTTCCCGGACGCGGTTTTCCGCACCACGATGATCGTCGGATTCCCCGGGGAAACCGAGGAGGATTTCGAAAATCTTCTGGCGTTTGTGAAAGAGATGAAATTCGACCGTCTCGGGGCTTTTGCGTACTCCAGGGAAGAAGGCACAAAGGCGTATGATATGAAGCCGCAGGTGCACTGGAAGACCAAGGAGCGCCGGTTAAAGACCCTGATGGAATGCCAGGAGAAAATCTCCGAAGAGTGCGCGCGGAAGTTTGTCGGAAGAGAACTGGACGTGATCCTGGAAGGCATTGACGAGGCGACGGGCATGTATTACGGAAGGAGTTATGCCAGCGCGCCGGATGATATCGACGGGGTCGTTTATGTCGGTTCGTACAAGGAACACCGCTTCGGAGAAACCGTGCGCGTAAAGGTTTCCAACGCGGATATTTACGATTTATACGGCAGCGAGGAATGAAAAGGCTTTCATGAAATAAGGCGTTGAAAACCCCGAAATCTCGGATATAATGAACACATAAAGGGAGGCAGGGGTTATGCTTGAAAAACTTTTCCATTTAAAAGAGAAGAATACGAATGTAAAGACCGAAGTAATTGCCGGCTTAACTACGTTCATGACGATGGCGTACATCCTGGCGGTCAACCCGAGTATCCTCGGGGTGAGCGGAATGGATACAGGCGCCATTTTTACTGCGACGGCGTTAGCTAGCGCGATTGCTTCCTTCTGTATGGCAATGTTCGCGAATTTACCGTTCGTCCTTTCCGCCGGAATGGGCTTGAATGCGTACTTCGCTTACACGGTATGCGGTCTGATGGGATATTCCTGGCAGGTTGCGTTAACGGCTGTTTTGGCAGAAGGCTTGATCTTCATCGTATTGTCTCTGACAAACGTTCGTGAAGCGATCTTCAACGCGATTCCGGCAAGCTTGAAAGTTGCGGTTTCGGTTGGTATCGGCTTATTCATTTGCTTTATCGGCTTACAGAACGCCCACATCGTTGTGGACAGCGCAACTTTGGTCGGTATGTTCTCGTTCAGCGGTTCCATTTCTTCGGGAACCTTCAACTATGAAGGAATCACCGTGTTGTTAGCGCTGATCGGCATTCTGGTTACCGCGTTCTTAGTCATCAAAAACGTCAAGGGAAACATCCTTCTGGGCATCCTCATTACTTGGGGCCTCGGCATTATCTGCCAGCTGACGGGATTATATGTTCCGAATCCGGACGCCGGCTTCTACAGCCTGATTCCTTCGGGCATCGTGTCCTTACCGGCTTCGGTAAGCTCCACTTTATTCAAGTTCGACTTCGCGTTCATCGGATCGCATGTCGGTGACTTCATCGCCATCGTCTTCGCGTTCTTATTCGTTGATATCTTCGATACGCTGGGCACCCTGATCGGCTGCGCGGCGAAAGCGGATCTGCTCGATGAACAGGGAAGACTGCCGGGCATCAAGGGCGCGTTGCTCGCGGACGCGATCGGCACGACCTGCGGCGCTTGCTTGGGTACTTCCACCATCACGACCTTCGTTGAATCTTCTTCGGGTGTCGCGGAAGGCGGACGCACCGGTTTAACAGCGGTTGTTTCCGGTCTGTTCTTCTTACTGGCGTTATTCTTCAGCCCGTTATTCTTAACGATTCCGTCCTTCGCAACGGCACCGGCTCTGATCGTTGTAGGTTTCTTGATGATGCAGCAGGTCACCAAGCTGGACTGGAGCGATCTGGTATCGGCGATTCCGGCATTCATCTGCATCTTCGCAATGCCGTTCATGTATTCCATTTCCGAAGGTATCGCATTAGGTATCATCTCGCATGTGATTCTGCATGTTCTGTGCGGCAAGGCCAAGAACGTCACACCGCTGATGTATGTCTTAGCGGTAGTCTTCATCCTGAAATACGTCATTCTGTAACAGGAAGAATACGAAGCCAAAATTTACGGCAGGCTCAGGCCTGCCGTTTTATGTTCGGTTCGAGTTTGTTCATTCGGCAGTTTTTTGCTGTGATATAATAAGAATCGGTCATGCCGGGACAAGAAAATTTTTTGTCGGATGTGTGCTGCCGGCAGACCAATAATTTTCTATATACATTTATCATATGCTTGTGATAATCATTTATCCGGGGTA
>CACZNO010000229.1 GCA_902782505.1 uncultured Erysipelotrichaceae bacterium
ACGATCCGTTCCACGATCATTTCCGCCGGAAGGACCTCGAGCTGCGATGAAACGATCCGTGCGTAGTTTTCCAGCGTCAGTAACGGAACCGGGTTTTCTGCGTGTTCCTTTTCCAAGGCCGCGTCTTTCAGGATCAGAAGCGCATGGAATTTGACCGCGTCGGCGCCGAGTATTGCGATCTTGCGGGCATTTTCGATCATCATGTCTATGGTTTCGCCGGGAAGACCGTTGATCAGATGAACCGAGACGCAGAAATGCCGTTCCTTGATCCGTCTGACCGCATCCCGGACGTTTTCAAACGTGTAGCCGCAGCGCATGGCGCGCAATGTTTCATTGTGTGAAGACTGAACGCCGATCTCGATCCAGAGTTCCTGTTCTTTGAACATCTCTTCCAAAAGATCCAGTACTTCTTCGGAAAGACAATCGCATCGCGTCGCGAGAAACACCATGGGAAAATCCGGGTTCTGCGCAAACGGGGCATAGATTCCCCGCAGGATTTCCGGCTTGGCGTAGGTGTTCGAGTAGGATTGAAAATAGGGTGCGTAGATTCCGTCAGGCCACTTTTTCCGCAATACTTCCGCGCGGGATCTGAATTGTGTAAGAAGATCGTCGGCGCGCGGCACGGGGAAATTGTTGATGCCGTTGGAAGGACAGAACGCGCATCCGCCGTATCCCTTGGTGCCGTCCCGGTTGGGGCAGGTAAATCCCGCGTCCAAAGGAACCTTGACGATTTTTTTCCCAAAGCGGGTCTTGCCGTAATAATTCCAGGTCTGGTAGCGCTTGTTGTCTAACGAATAGGGGTACGGGTTGATCATGGTCTTTCCTTTCCGAGGGTATCATAGCACATCCGGTGCGGTTCAAGACGATCTGTGATATGATAACAGATAAGAAAAGAGGTTTTTCCCATGGCCCTGAAAGAAAAACTGTTGCCGGAGATCCGTGAAGATCATCCCTATGTAGTCGCGTTACGGCGGCATTTTCATCAATACCCCGAGACAGCGCTGGAAGAATTCCGGACGACGGAGAAAATCGAGGAAGAACTGGACAAAATCGGCGTGCCGCATAAACGCTTTGTGTCCCCTTTGATCCAAACCGGCGTATACGCGGAGATAGAAGGCCGGAAAGGAAACGGTAAGACGATCCTTCTTAGGACGGACATCGACGCGCTTCCGATCCGGGAGGAACGGGAATCGGATTTCAAGAGTAAGATTGACGGAAAGATGCACGCGTGCGGCCATGACGGACATACGGCCAGCCTGATCGGCGCAGCCAGAGTATTACAGAAAAACCGTGATCTGTTTCCGGGGAAGATTCTTTTGATTTTCCAGCCCGCGGAAGAAACCGGCAACGGCGGAAAAGCCATCGCGGATATCGGAGGCTATGCGGACGGGGCGGACCGGACGTTTGGAATGCATGTGGCGCCGGAATTGCCGGTCGGCACGATCTGCGTCATGCCGGGACCCAATAACGCCAGCGTCGATCTGTTCGAGGTGACAATCATGGGAAAAGGAGCCCATGTATCCACGCCGCATAAAGGCATCGACACGGTGTATATCGCGTCGGAAATGATCGTGGCCATGCAGTCGTTAGTGACCCGCATGTCCGATCCGATGGAACCGTTACTGATCGGCGTAGGCTCTATGCACGGCGGGAATGCGTACAATATCGTCGCGGACAAGACCGTTTTCAGCGGTACGATCCGCGCCTTCAACGAAGACTTGCGCGCTAAGACGAAAGAACGCCTGGTCACCTTGTGGGAAAACATCGCCGGCATCTACGGTGCGGCAATCTCGGTGCGCTGGGCAGATAACGCGCCGGTATTGATCAACGATGAAACCGCCGCGAAGGAAGCACAGAAAATCGCGGAAGAACTGGTAGGAAAAGATCACGTGATCACTTCGCGCACGCCGAACATGCAGGGGGATGATTTCGCCGAATACAACCGCCGGGTGCCGGGGGTATACGCCTACGTCGGCACCGGTAACAGGGAACGTCCGGAGACGTGTCTTCCGTTGCACAGCGCGCGCTTTGACATCGATGAAGACGCGCTGGAATATACCGTGGGCATGCATGTGCTGTATGCGGTGTCGTATCTGAATCAGTTCAAGGAGGAAGAAAAATGAAATACGGAGAAAGCTTATTCTGTGTTGTGTATCTGGCATTCGCCATCATCATGGGACTCAAGATCCGGAATAAACGGAAAGACCGGATCGGGGATCTCATGGGTACGGCGGTTTTGATTTTGGGGTGCGGGGACGCGTTCCATCTGGTTCCGCGCATCATGAATCATTTTATGACCGGGGATTTCACCGCGTTACTGGGATTCGGAAAACTGGTGACGTCGGTCACGATGACCATTTTCTATGTCTATATGTACGAATTGTGGCTGAAGCTGTATTCCTATGACAAGAAACTGCGCCCGGTCGTATATATTCTGGCGGTAGTGCGTATCGTGTTGTGTTTCTTCCCCCAGAACAACTGGTTCACGGGCGAACCGTCCTTATTGTGGGCGGTTTTGCGGAATGTTCCGTTTGTGATTCTGGGCGCCTTGATCGTCGTCCTGTTTTACCGGAAGAAAGACGCGATCTACAATCTCCGCCTGGTATGGCTTTGGGTAACCTTATCCTTCTTATTCTACATTCCGGTGGCGGTAGGAGCTTCCGCGGTTCCGATGCTGGGAATGCTGATGATCCCGAAGACCGTCTGCTACATGATCCTGATCTGGACCTTCTGGAAACAGTCGGTGTAGCGAAAAACAGTTTCCAAAGAACCCGGAATCTGTTATGATAGGGAAGATGACGAAAGACATAGAACCGGCGTACGGATCTTAGAGAGGGACGAAGTGCTGAAAGTCCTGAAGGAACCCGGGGACCTCACTTTCATAAAAGTCATCCGTATCCCGGCGATAACGGGGAAAGAGGGCACCGTTACGGTGAACTAAGGTGGTACCGCGCAATTCCATGCGTCCTTAGAGATGGGGACGCATTTTATTTTGGAGGAAGAAGACGATGAAATACGATCACAAGACAACCGAGAAGAAGTGGCAGGACTACTGGAAGGCACACAAGACCTTCCGCTGCGATACTTCGGATTTTTCCAAACCGAAGTATTACATTCTGGACATGTTCCCGTATCCTTCGGGGCAGGGACTTCATGTAGGGCATCCGGAAGGCTATACCGCGACGGACGTCATTTCCCGCATGAAGAGAATGCAGGGCTATAACGTCCTTCACCCGATGGGGTTTGACGCGTTTGGGTTGCCGGCGGAACAGTTTGCGCTGAAAACCGGACATCATCCGGCGGAATTCACCTATGCGAACATCGATCATTTCCGCGAACAGATCCAGTCGTTCGGGTTCTCCTATGACTGGGACCGGGAAGTCAGCACCTGCGATCCGAAATACTACCGCTGGACGCAGTGGATCTTTGAGAAACTGTATGACAAAGGTCTGGCGTATGTTGCGGAAATGCCGGTGAACTGGTGTCCGGAATTACGCGCGGTACTGGCAAACGAAGAAGTCATCGACGGACGTTCGGAACGCGGCAATTACCCGGTATACCGTAAACTGATGCGCCAGTGGGTCTTGAAGATCACAGCGTACGCGGAAGAACTGTTAAACGATCTGGACACGCTGGACTGGCCGAAATCCACGCTGGATATGCAGCGCAACTGGATCGGCAAA
>CACZNO010000230.1 GCA_902782505.1 uncultured Erysipelotrichaceae bacterium
CGGCAGCGCGACTGCCAGCGCGATCAATAACGTCAGCGCAAGGGTCATTCTGCGGGCATAGCCGACGATCGTACGCGCTTTTTCCTTCGCGGCCTTCTGTACGGCGATTTCCGCGTCCTTGTCAACAGGCAGGACTTCCGCGGTGTCAATCAGGGTTTCCGCGGCGGATTCTTCGGGTTTGGTTTTGGCGCGGTGCGCCCGTCCGCTGCGCTTTTCTTCCAGCAGGATCCGGAACAGTTCCAGGGGATCTCTTCCGAAGCATTCCGTGTCCGTGTGTTCGATTTCTTTTGCTGCGAAGAACTCCGCGGTCTGGACCAGTTCCTGTGCCTCTTTCAGTTTGATCTGTTTGATTGCGGCGATTTTCTTGAACGACAGTTTTTCATAATGGCGCATCAAAAGGATCTCACGGAACGGAGACGGCAAAGCGCTGAACACATTATCCAGAATCATATCCCGCTCAAACGCGTCGTAGGCGATCTCCTCTTCGGCGATGGAGAACATGTATTCCTGTTCGGCGTTTTCCAATACGCCGATGGGTTCTTCCGGAATCGCACTTACCGCCTTCTCCATGACAAACCGCATCGCGGCGCTTTCGAATTCCCGGTAGTTCTCATACCGTGTTTCGTACGCCGTATCAAAGAATTCCTGCAGGATCCCTTCGGTAAGTTCCGGTTTCTGGGTCATCGTGCCGCAAAGAAAAGACAGTTTCGGTTCAAGGTACCCAAACAGCATTTCCCGGGCATTCAAATCGCCGTTCAGCGCAGCGGCATAGCTCCGGTCTTTGGCGGTCATTTTCTGATCCAGCACGTTATTCTCCTTTTGTGAAGCCAAGAGAAATTATAGCGAACATTTGTTTTTATGGCAAATTCAGGGAAAACGGTGAATTCCCGCGTATTAAACAATGAAAGATTTACGGAGGTAACACTATGCCGAATTGGGTCAAAAACATCATCCGCGTCGCCGGCAGCGAACGCGAACTCGAACGTCTCAAGGTCTCGATCGCGTCAAGTCAGGATCAGTTCGATTTCAACCGCATCATCCCGATGCCGCCGGAATTACAGATCGAAAGCGGGTCTTCGGGAGAAAACGGTCTGAAGCTCTTATATCTGGAGGAAGATTCCCCGGAACGGAAAAAGAAGATCGAGGACGCCTATCATTCCCTGAATCCCTTTTTTCGTCACCTGTCGCATACCGGTAAGGAAGCGTTTGAAAATGTCAGCGCGGAAAAACAGGAATCGTGGAAACATCTGGCCGAAGAATACCTTTCCAATTACGAAAAGCACGGGCATTGCACATGGTATACCTGGTCGTATGAAAACTGGGGGACGAAGTGGCCGGCATACGCGGAAGAACCTTCTTTTGTGCGCGCCGGGGCGTCTTCCTACCTTGAATACATCTTTACGACCGCCTGGAGCGCACCGATTCCCGTCTTCCGGGAAATCACGAAGGAATACCCGCAGTTAGAATTCCGCGGCGCCTTCGCTGATGAAGACACCGGTTCGGGAAACGCCGGAGTTTGGTTCCGGAAAAACCGCGGCATGCAGGTTCTTTCCCGCTCGGAGAATTTCGCCAAATCCGTCTGGAGCTATCCTGCGGAAGAAAGCGAAGAAGCCGTATAAAAAGGAGATCCTTCGCGGATCTCCTTGCGGGAACTATTTCTTTTTACCCTGGTTCGCGACCGCTTCCATCTTCGCCTTCAGAGCTTCCTGATCGCCCAGATAGTAGTGACGGATCACGTTGAACTCATCGTCGAATTCATAGACTAACGGTACGCCGGTCGGGATGTTGACGCCGATGATGTCTTCATCCGAGATGTTGTCCAGATACTTGACTAACGCGCGTAAGGAATTACCGTGCGCCGCGATGATGATGCGCTTGCCTTCCTTCATCTTCGGCAGGATCTCTTCGTTGTAATACGGGACAACACGTTCGATCGTGGTCTTTAAGCTTTCATGCAGCGGCAGATCCTTCGGATCGACTTCGCGGTATTCCGGCAGATTGATCGGCGCTCTCTCGTCAGTTTCTTCCAGCGCGGGCGGCTTGACATCAAACGAACGACGCCAGATCTTGACCTGCGCTTCGCCGTATTTTTCCGCGGTTTCGGATTTGTTCAAACCCTGCAAAGCGCCGTAATGACGTTCATTCAGCTTCCAGCTCTTGATGACCGGCAGCCAGTTGCGGTCCAATACGTCCAGAATGTGATTCAGCGTATGAATGGCACGCTTCAGATAGGACGTGTAGCACAGATCGAAATCGTATCCGGCTTCCTTCAGAAGAACACCGCCCTGAATCGCTTCTTCATGGCCTTTCGCACTTAAATCCACATCCGTCCAGCCCGTGAACAGATTCAGTTTGTTCCACTCGCTTTCCCCATGTCTAACCAATACCAATTTTGTCATAATGTCTCCTTTTTTTACCGCATCCAGCGGCTACCATTATTCGAAAGAATTATACTATAAATTTCAACGGTACGCTATAAACAGCTTTCCATAAAACCGATCAATCCGTCTGTTAGGCGGTCCGTCATTTCCGCTTCGATCGGCAAATGCCCCGCATCCCTGAGTTCTAGGATCTCTTTACGGCACCCCATGGCACCGTACAGCCCTTCCGCAATCTCTTCGTTCATCCAGGTATCTTTGCCGGTTTTGATCCATAAAGCCGCGCCGCTGCGGTAGTTTCCCGGCGGAACACGCATTTCATGGCGCAAAAGCGAATGGACAAACCGGAGCTGTACGACCGCGTTTCCCGCATGTTCATCTTCCCGCAGGATCGCACCGGCTTTTTCATCCTGCACGATTCCCGAAAGATCAAACAGATCGCTTAAGCGCATCTTTTTCGCCGGAAGAAGCCATTGCCACTTGCGCAGATAATCTGCCGTTTCACGGTATGCCTGTTCCGATCCGAACAGCGCATGGAAGGTCTCTTCCTTGGAGAAATCCGGATATCCTGTCGCCATGATTCCCGGGATATTCCCCAATTCATACGCGCATTCATAAGCCAGTGTGCCGCCGATGCCGATCCCGAACACAAACACGGGAAGACTGTCACGGCGGTAGCTTTTCACGGTGTAGAGCGCGATATCCCTCCAGTCTTCATAACTGACTGTACCTTCCTGCACCGTACATCCGAAATACGGAAAGTCCGGACAGACAACTTCATATCCGGCTTTGCATAACCGCACCGCCAGAAAGGACATCAGTCGTCCGTTGGTGCCGATTCCATGGAACATAAAGACGGTGCCTTTGGGATCGGTCGTCTTGTAGTGATCGATGTGCACCGAGATTTTTCCATAGGAAAGTTCTTCTTCCTTCGGCAGTGTTTTGCCCGTAAACCGGGACGGAGAAGGAAGACAGGACTGAAACCGTAGCCATGCGGGATCTTTCAGATAACTGTTCATACGATTATTGTATCATACGCTTGGAAAACCGGATTTTGAA
>CACZNO010000231.1 GCA_902782505.1 uncultured Erysipelotrichaceae bacterium
AAAAAGAAGATATACTTTGAATAAACAGACAGGGAGGTAAAAACGATGAAAAAAATCCTTCGAAATATTGTGATCGTGCTGGCATTTGCCGGGATATGGTTTTACATATTCCATCCGGCCATCAATTTTCATTCTGCGGAATTCTGGCTCATGTTCCTGTGCGTGGCGGCGTTGGCGCTGATCCTGCATTCCTTCCGGACCGTGACCGCATACCGTATCCGTAAGAAAAACGAACCTGCCAAGCCGAATCTCTTTTCCCGCATCGACAACTTTTTCAGCCGCATGGGAAAAAGCTTACAGAACTTCGGCGCAGCGGTATTGCTGATTGTTGTGGTACTGGTGATCCAGGCAGTGGTCTCCGGCATCTATTCTCCGCTTTTCATGGCGAAGAAATATGCGAACCGTATTAAGGTGACAAACGTCGATTTCAATGAAATCCCGGCGTATTCCTTCAATAAGACCGCGATCATTGACCGCGACAGTTCCGAGATTTTAGGCGACAAGGTCATGGGACAGATGACGGATCTGGTTTCGCAGTTCCGCGTCTCCAACGAATACAGCCAGATTTCCTACAAGGAAGGCACTTATCGCGTGACACCGCTGGCGTATGATTCCATCATCAAGTACTTCCGCAACCGTTCGGAAGGGATTCCCGGTTATATCATCGTCAATACGACGACCGGTGAGACCCGCTTAGTCCGTCTGACCGATAAGATGCACTATGTTCCCAGCGCCATGTTCAACGAGAACTTCTACCGTAAACTGCGTTTCGATCATCCGTTTACGATTTTCGGTGATCCGACGTTTGAAATCGATGAAGAAGGCAATCCGTTCTATGTCTGCACGACATATACCTATCAGGGTTACCGTTCTTTGCGCCGGGTTACCGGGGTAATCATCTTTGATCCGGTGACCGGAAGCTCTGAAAAATACGCGCTCGGTGAGATTCCTTCATGGGTGGACCGGGTTTATCCGGAAGATCTGGTGGAAGATGAACTGAATGATTACGGAGCGTTCCAGAAAGGCTATTGGAACTCTGTATTCGGTCAGGAAGGAGTCATCAAGACTTCAAGAGGATACAATTATCTCTCCAAGGACGGCGATATCTGGCTTTACACCGGTATGACGTCCGTATCCAGCGACGATTCCAACGTCGGGTTCATGCTGGTGGACTTACGGACTCATGAAGCGCAGTTCATCTCTTCAAGCGGCGCTTCGGAATACGCGGCGATGGCATCCGCGGAAGGGGAAGTGCTCAACTACGGATACACCGCGACTTTCCCGGTTCTCGTCAACATCAACGATTCTCCCACATATCTTTTATCGCTGAAGGATTCGGCGGGATTGATCAAGATGTATGCGCTGGTGGATGCGCAGGATTACCAACAGGTCTATACGATCAAAGCCGATAAAAACGCGGAAACCGCCATCTTCGAACTGATCCGTTCGGCTACCGGCAAGACACCGGAACCGACCGGGGAAACCAAGAATGCGACCATTGTGCTGCACGATGTCCGCACGGTCATCATGGGCGGGGAAACCTACGTTTATCTGAAGGACGGAGAGGATATCTACCGGATCGTATTGACCGAAGATAATGCGTCGTACCTTCTGTATCTGAGTGAAGGCGACACGCTGGAACTGGAATACTACGACGGAGAAAACGAAAAGATCGTTACGAATGTTTCCCGATAAACTGGAAAGTTTCGTAAAGGACAGATATTATATATGCGGAAGGAAGCTTCCGCATATTTTTAAGGAGAGCCCATGATTCAGGACATCGGAAAAACGTTTGACAACACCTACCGTATCGAAGATCCGAGAGAGGAAGATACCGTTTTTCTCTTTGACAAGGGAACCACCGCATTGAAATACGACGCGGAGGGAAACGCGGTATTCCCTAAGAGGAGGGAACTTCCGAAGGATCTGCGTGCGCAGTATCTTTTCCGTATCGGCGGAGAATTGTTTTACAGAGCTTCTGTAACGTCCGAAATACCCCAAGGGTATAAGTGGGCATCCGTACGCGGTTTGCGTCATATAGCGCCTTTATACCGTAATTTTGCCCTTATGACGGCTTACCAGCTGGATTCCTGGTACCGGGAAAACAAGTATTGCGGAAGATGTGCCGCGAAGATGCGGCCGGGTTTAAAAGAGCGCTCCATGGTCTGTCCGGAATGCGGAAATACCGTTTATCCGAAGATCTCTCCGGCTGTCATCATCGGATGTGTAAAAAACGATGAAATCATTGTGTCCCGTTACCGCGGAAGAGCGTATACGAATTATGCGTTACTGGCCGGTTTCGTGGAAATCGGAGAAACCTTCGAAGATACCGTCCGCAGGGAAGTCATGGAGGAAGTAGGATTAAAAGTAAAGAATATCCGGTATTATGCCTCGCAGCCCTGGCCGATCGATTCGGATTTTCTGATGGGTTTTTATTGTGAACCGGACGGGGATTCGGAAATCCGGCGTATTGATGAAGAAGAACTTTCGGAAGCGTTGTGGATCAAGGCGGACGATCTTCCGTACCGTGAAGATCCGGTCAGTCTGACTTCCGATATGATGAATCATTTTAAAGAGTTGAAAGAAGACGTGCTGAAATAAAGGAGAACAGTATGTTACGTGTGGAAATACGCTGTCCTTTGGAAGACAAAAGGACCCCGATTGAGAAACTGGTGCGCCAGTATGGGATCAAGGAAGCCGATATCCGGCGTTTTGAAATCGTACATCAGTCTTTGGACGCACGGAACCGCGCGGAAGCGGCGTATGTATATCAGATCGAGCTGGACCTGAAAAGCGAAGAATACTATCGCCGCAGACTTGGGAAGAACGCTTCTTCCGTGAAGAAATATGAATACAGAGCACCTAAACCCGGAAGCATCCGCATGAATCACCGTCCGGTGATCATCGGGTTTGGACCGGCGGGTATGGCAGCCGGGTATCTTCTGGCAAAGAAAGGATACTGCCCGCTGATTCTGGAAAGAGGTCCGTCCATCGAAGACCGCAGGGAAAAAGTCGAAACTTACTGGAAAACCGGCATATTGGATACCGAAGGCAACGTTCAGTTCGGGGAAGGCGGCGCCGGAGCGTTTTCGGACGGAAAACTGACGACCCGCATCAAAGATGACAGAGTACGCATCGTATTGAAAACTCTGGTGAAATACGGCGCCGACGAATCCGTCGCGTGGATGAACCATCCGCATATCGGAACGGACCGTTTGCGCATCATCGACAAGAACATCCGCCGCGCCATTGAGGAATACGGCGGAACGGTCCGGTTTAATACCAAAGCCGAGGAAATTCTCGTACACAAAGGAAAAATCACCGGTGTGCGTACGGCACAGGGAGAAGGGATTCCGTGTGAGACGGTTTTGATGGGAATCGGGCACAGTGCCAGAGATACTTTCCGGATGTTGGAAAAAGCCGGAATACCGCTGGAAGCGAAACCGTTCGCGGTAGGCGTACGCGTGGAACATGCGCAGCGTTTCATCAATGAAAATCAATACCGCAATATCCGTTTCGCGCGGGAATTGCCGCCGGCGGAGTACTTCCTTACGCACACATCTTCGAACGGAAAAGGAGCATATTCGTTCTGTATGTGCCCGGGCGGCTATGTCGTACCCAGCGCTTCCGAAAAAGACACGATCGTTACCAACGGAATGTCTTATTCTTCCCGCGACGGTGTCAACGCCAATGCGGCGATTCTGGTCCAGGTCAATTCATCGGATTACGGAACCGGTTTGTTTGACGGCGTAAAGTTCCAGGAAGAACTGGAGAAAAGAGCATTCCTCCTCGGACAGGGGAAGGCTCCCGCCCAGCTGGTGGAAGATTATCTGAAAAAAACAGCTTCCAAAGAAATCGGAAAAGTACAGCCGACCTACGCCGGAGGAATCCGTTTATGCGACCTGCATGAATGTTTTTCAAGCGAAATCAACCGTTCTCTGGAGGAATTCTTCGTTTCAGCCGATAAAACGATTCCCGGATTCGCGTCCAACGGCGCCGTTATGACCGGTGTGGAATCAAGATCCAGTTCACCGATCCGTATCGTACGTGATCTTACGACCAGAGAATCAGCCGTTTCGGGATTGTATCCGATCGGGGAAGGCGCGGGATATGCCGGAGGGATTATGTCCAGCGTCATTGACGGATTACGAAGCGCGGAGATGATTATCGCAAAATTCGCAAAATGGACGGATCTTTAGGGAATCTTTCCAATTCATGCGTATAAAGTACCGGAGGGATTTATGAAACATCTTATTCCGGTACTTTTTTTCTTTCTGGTTCTGTATTTTCTGCCGTCCGGTACGAATACGTTTTCTCCCGCAGCTGAAAAAACGATCACAGTCAGCGTGCAGGGAGCCTTGAAAAAGGACGTGATTCTGCGTCTTCCGGTCTATGCGACGGTCAATGACGCGCTAGATAAAGTGGAACTGGAAGAGAATGCGGATCTTTCTTCCGTCAACCGGCTGACAGTTTTAAAGGACGGGGACGTTATTGTGATCCCGAAAAACGGAAGTGCGGGGAAAGTTTCCATCAATACCGGAACCAAGGAAGAATTAATGCGGGTTAACGGGATCGGAGAAGGGAAAGCGGAAGCCATTATTGCGTACCGGGAAGAACACGGTCTTTTTCAGTGCCTGGAAGATTTAATGAAAATCAAGGGAATCAAGGAAAAGACCTTTGAAAAACTGAAGGACAGCCTATGTCTATGAACCCGGATTGGTTTAAAACCGGGCTGTGTCTTTTAGTTACGGCATTTTACCCGTGGAAGCCCGCAAGAATCGCGTTATGTGTTTTTTTCGCGATATGTTTTTTCCGTCAGAAAAAATACGCAAGCCTTACAGTATTTCTCGCATCAGCCTTATGGATCGGGTATCAAACAGAAATACGGACGATTTCCTATCCGGATTCCCTGTACGGT
>CACZNO010000232.1 GCA_902782505.1 uncultured Erysipelotrichaceae bacterium
AAAGAGAAGCACGTCTGGTTGCCGAAAAGAGAACCCAGGCGAAGATCGAAAAGGAAAGAAACGCGACCAGCGCCATGACCATGAACGATCTTACCGAACAGATCAAGGAAGGAAACGTCCAGGATGTCAATATGATCATCAAGGCGGATATCCAGGGTTCGGCAGAAGCTTTGAAAGCATCCATGGAAAAGATCAAGGTCGACACCGTGAAGCTGCATGTCATTCATGCGACGGCCGGTGCGATCAACGAATCGGATATTATGCTGGCGGCAGCTTCCAACGCGATCATTTACGGATTTAACGTCCGTCCGGATGCGAATATCCGTAAGAAAGCCGAAGAAGAACACGTCAACATCCGTCTGCATGACATCATCTACAAGGCCATTGAAGAAATGGAAATGACGATGAAGGGCATGCTGGCGCCGGAATACAAGGAAGTTATTCTGGGGCAGGCAGAAGTACGTCAGATCTACAAGGTATCCAAAGTCGGTACGATTGCCGGCTGCATGGTTACCGACGGTACGATGAATTCCGGTTCGAGAATCCGTCTGATCCGCCAGGGTGTAACGATTTATACCGGTGAATTAGGTTCCCTCAAACGCTTCAAGGACGACGTCAAAGAAGTCGCGCAGGGATATGAATGCGGATTGACGATCAAGAACTTCAACGATATCAAGGAAGGCGACATCGTCGAAGGATTTAAGGAAGAGGAAGTGAAAGCTGTATGAGCCGTGTAAAAAAGGAACGTCTTGAAAGCATCATTTCACGTGATCTTTCCGAAATCATTCAATTTGAACTGAAATCTCCCGAAATCGGGTTTGTAACCGTGACCGGAGTCAGTCTGACCAACGATTACTCGATTGCCAAGGTATATGTCACCGTGTTGGGAAACGCGGATGACATCAAAGAACAGATCGAGGCGCTGAAGGAATCCAAGGGATTTATCCGTTCCCGGCTGGCGGGAAGATTATCGATCCGCAAATGTCCGGATCTGATCTTCCTGGAAGACACATCTTTGGCTACCGGCAACCGGATCGAATCCATCCTGGAAGGACTTCATAAAGAGGTCGAATAACATGGCCAAAAAGCCCAATCTTTCCGCTGTACACGATCTGGCGGAAGCGTGCGCGGTTTTGAAGAAAACAGAATATCTGAACAGTGAAATCTCTTCGCTGAACAAACAGATTCTGACCAATTCCTCGCACAAGGAAGAACAGCAATCCATCCATGCGACCAAGATGATCGTGTTCACGTTTATTGCGGTAACCCTGGTTTTGACAGGCATTCTGATTTTCTTACTGAATATGCCGGCTTTCATGAACTGGTTCAACCTGACGTTCTACGGTAAAACCCAGATGGTATTTGTCATTATCATCGTCGCGATTCTTGTTATCGCCGGGTTAGTCGCACGCTTAGTCGGAAACGACGTGATGAACGCGCCGTTCAATTCCGAGAAATCCCTGAAGAAATTACAGGATAAGAAGGTTTCCCTGCAGCGCGAATACGATCGCATATTGGAAGAAAAAGCGGATGTCCTGGCGGTTCTTCCCGAAGACTTCCGGACATATGAGGCGGCAAACTTCGCCCATAACACCATGGTCCGCAATCCGAAACTGACGCTGGAAGATGCGCTGAAAGAATACCTGACCAAAAGAAAATAAGCGCTCCCGCACGCCGGGAGTGCCTTTATGTAAGAGAGTAATGTATGAACGGAATGCTATTGATCGATAAACCGTCCGGGATGACTTCTTTTGACGTTATCGCTATTTTAAGGAAGAAACTCCGGATCCGCAAGATTGGTCATACCGGGACGCTGGATCCCGAAGCGACCGGTCTTTTGCTGGTGCTCGCAGGGAATGCGACCAAACTGGTTCCGTTTATGGATTATGCCGAAAAAGAGTACGAAGCTGAATATGTTCTCGGATATACCAGCGATACGTACGATACTTCCGGAAAGCTGACAGAAGTTCCTTTTGACAAAATGCCGGAAGAGAATACGATCTTGGCAGCTCTTCAAAAGCTCACCGGGACACTGACGCAGATACCTCCGAAATATGCCGCAATCCGTGTACA
>CACZNO010000233.1 GCA_902782505.1 uncultured Erysipelotrichaceae bacterium
AAGGCGAAGATGCTGCGTACTTCCGTCATAAGTTCGGGATAAAGCCAGGGCATCGTGGAAGGTTCGCCCGGTTTCCAGGAGTGTAACACAAACCGCGGGGTAAATACGCCGTATTGGAGCCACCGCATAAAGAGCTCTTCCGGAGGCTTGGGACCCGCGAAACCGCCGATATCCTGTCCGAAATACGCGAAGCCGGATAACGCCATCGTCATGGCCTGATAATGGTTGAACCGAAGATCGCGGAAATCGGTGAGGTTGTCTCCGGTCCAGGTGGTCGCCATACGCTGGATCCCGGCAGGCGCGCTGCGGGAAACCATGAACGGTTCCGGATCATCGATTGCTTGGCGGCTGGCTCCGCTCATTAACAGAGGGAACAAAGGCCGGATCATCCGCGCGGGAATTTCCTGACCGAATCCGTGCGCATAGACATCCTTGTCCCAGACGTCGTATTCGTTGTTGTCGTTCCAGATCGCGGTATAACCCTGATCCGCGAGTTTTTCCTTCACGCAGGCAGTCCAGAAGTCAAAGGCTTCGGGATGGGTGAAATCGAGATAACTGGCCATGCCGCCCCAAAACGGGAAGACCGCGGGAGTTTTGTCCTTGTAATGTAAGAACCATCCGTGTTCCGCAATCAATGGATAAAGCGGATGATCGCTCAGGAAAGCCGGCTTGATATTGGGAAGAAAACGGATTCCTTTTTTCCGGAAATCTTCCGCGAGCTTTTGCGGGCAGGGGATTTTATCTGTGTTCCAATGGAAGACATAACGGTTGCTGCCGATTTGGGTATAGCCGCTGGATAAATAGAATCCCGCACAGGGAAGACGGTTCTCTTCGCATTTGCGTGCGAATTCATATAAACGTTCCTGCGTGTTGTCCGCGTCGGTATATTCCATGGTGCTGCCGCAATAGTGAAACGCCCATTCCGGCACCGGGGCGATTCCCCCGGTCAATTTGTTGAAGGAACGGATGATTTCCGGAACAGTTCCGAAAAAGAGATAGAAGACCATGTTTTCCTCTTCGAAACGCATCGAATTGAACGGTTCGAAATAGTTGTCGTGGTCCTTGCCGAAATTGGCGCGTCCGACGGAATACGTATCGTAATAGACGCCGTAGGTCCCGGCGGAATTCTTACAGATGTAGAAGGGAACGTGCTTGTAAAGGGGATCGCTTGATTCCGCCCGGAAGCCCATGGAGTCCGTCGTATAAAGGTCAAAGGCTTCTCCGGATTTGTTGACGTGTCCTCCTTTGTCGCCAAGGCCGTAGATGTGCTCTCCCGGTTCGCGTCTTGTGAAATGCGCGAATCCGTCCCCGAGTTCTCCGTCAAAGTTGTAGGCCAGACCGTTACGGTCCTGATAGAGAATACCCGCGTTATTGCGGACGGTGATCCGGAAATTCAATAATTCCGAGGTAATATCGTTTCCGCCCAGGGAAAAACGCACCTGACGGTCATCTTCCGTTACTTCGGGTGTGATAGTTGAAAGGTTTTCAAGCAATAAACGGTCTCTTCCGGTCCGCGGCATCGAAAAACCCGGCGGACAAACGCTGAAAGTAGGGATTTTGAAATCCGGATCCTTGATCAAGGCGATCCGTAAGATCCCGTTTAGAAAATCAAGGCGCATCGTTACGCCGTCCGCTTCGTATTCGCGGGAATACGGAAGAACGTGAACCGGTTTAAACAGATGGTGAAACTTCATCTTTCGGATCTCCGATCTTGATCATGTTGCGGGCCATCTTCAGATAGTTTGGATGTCCCATCTTGGTGGATTTCGGTCTGAAACACAGAACCTTCTTCGGTTTCCATAAGGGGAGACCTTCGCCGTTCGGATTCCCGGTCCGTGCGAAATTCGCCAGATAGTCTGTCATCTGGGCGGAGACTTCGTAATCCCGCTTGGTGTAAGGCCTCCAGGATTGTCCGAGTCTTCCGAAGATGTAGCGCAGGTCGGAAGAATGGAACGCGGCGTTATGATCGCCCGGAGCGTCCATGTCGAAGAAGTAGAGATAGGCGTTGTTGGCCTTGCCGAACTTGTTTCCGATGTACGCCATGATCGGGGCGTACATGTCGTTGTTGGTATATCCGATCAGATAATCCGCTTTCAGAGGATTTTTGATCAATACGTCGACCGCGTCTTTCAGATGATATCCGTCCACGACCGGCATGGTGTTGTAGGTATTGTCCTTACGGGTGGATTTCAGTGTTTCCACGGCGTCAAAAAGCGCCTTGACATCCAGCTTTTTCAATTCTTCCAGGGTCTCGCAGCCGGCAATCTTCATGAGCTCCAGCCAGTATTCCCGGGTATCTTCGGCTTTGCGCGGAAGAGCGAATTTCGGGAACATTCCGCCGCCGGACATCATTGCCGCATGACGGAACAGACCCTTGTTTTCCGGATTCAGACAGAGATACTGGATTGAAATCGCGCCGGCGCTTTGTCCTAACAGGGTGATGTTGTCCGGATCGCCGCCGAATTCCGCAATGTGATCACGGACCCACAAAAGGGCGGTCTTCATATCATCCAGGCCGAAGTTTCCGTCGTGTCCGAACTGTTCCTGAATGTCTTTATGGGTAAGGTATCCCAGAACGCCTACGCGGTAATTTGCGAAAACCGTAACGATCCCGCGCTTGGAAAGTTCATAGCCGCGGAAGGGTTCTTCGTTGTTGGAGCCGGAATTGAACCCGCCGCCGTGAAAATACAGGACGACCGGACAATGGCCGGCGTTTTCCGGGGCGTAAATGTTCAGATTCAGACAGTTTTCGTCATAGGTGAATTCCAGTCCTTCCCGGAATTCCTTGTAGTAAAACCGCCGTTCCGCGCTTTCGTAATGCGGATACCATTGACGGCTCTGGGGACAGATCTTTCCCATCTTCGTTGCGTTCAAAATGCCTTCCCATGACCGGACCGGGGACGCGTATTCAAAACGCCGCGCCTTCGCATAGGGAACGCCTAAGAATTCGACGGCGTTTTCCGTTTTGGTGCCGATGAGGGGTCCGAGGGAAGTGGTTTTCATGATTTGTTTGTTTTCACTCATACTGCTACCTCTGCCAAACAGGCATATTCCGTGATTATTGTATCCCCAAACGTCAGGATAATTCCTGTTTTTTATAAAAGATGAGTTTCCGCGTCGGATTTCCGGTACGCGGTGGGCGTTGTGCTGTATTTTTTGCGGAAAACCCGGATGAAGTTTTCGGCGTTTTCATAACCGACCTGAAACGCAATCTGCGCGATGGAAAGATTGGTGGATTTCAACAGGGACACCGCGTGCTTCATACGGCTGTCGGTGACTAATTCCATGAAGGTTTTTCCGGTGTTTTTCTTGATGAAACGCGATGCGTATTCCGGGGAATAACTGTATCTTTGGGCTACGTCGTCCAGAGTGATGTGGTTGTGGTTTTCCTGAATGAAGGTAACGATATCGAAAGCCAGTTCGCCGTTTTGACGGTTTTTGTCCGGGGTTTCGATGGTGCTTTCGTAGTAGCGGATCAGTTTGGCGAAGAAAATCGCGAACTGGGAGTACAGAATCGCGTCGTATTCCTGGTACTTGTTGATGCTTTCAAGCATCATCTGCAGAATCAGGTCCTTTAATTCCTGGTCATTTCCGGTATGGAACATCAGGTAATTGTTGTCGTTGGAATAGCGGATGTTCCGCATGAAAAATTCAGAAAGAGGATTGTTTTTGTAGTAGGTGGGATTCTTGAACACGTTCTCGATGACTTCGCTTGAAAGGATCATGACGATGACGATGCTGCGATCCTGCACGGAGATGGTGTGAGG
>CACZNO010000234.1 GCA_902782505.1 uncultured Erysipelotrichaceae bacterium
ATGAACGCGCAGCCTTTATACACGCATTCATCCGCGGTCTGTACATGTGTATGGGTTCCGACGATCAGGGAAACTTGGTCATAGAACAACCGCAATAAAATCGCCTTCTCGCTGGTGGCTTCCGCGTGGAAATCCACGATGCGAAGATCCGCCGGGTATTCCCTGATCAGACGTTCCAAGGCCGCGGCGGGGCTTTCCGTCACGGGATCCATGAAGATCTCGCCGACCAGGTTGAATACCGCGATTTTCTTTCCCTGATATTCCAGGTATTTCACAGGACGCGAAGGCTTGTCGGGATCCCGGTTCGCCGGCGTCACCAACCGGTCCGCCTCCCCGATAAAAGTCAGAAGGTTATCGTTGGAGAACGTATGGTTTCCCATCGTAATGACGTCGGCTCCGAGGCTCACAAACGAATTGTAGATCTTCTTGGTGATACCTTTTCCGTGCGCCGCGTTTTCCCCGTTGACGATCACAAAATCCGGTTCGTACTGCGCTTTCAAAGACGGCAGGTGTTTCGCGAGAACTTCCCTTCCGCGCTTTCCGACAATATCTCCGGCAAACAGTATTCTCATAGATTCTCCTTCTTTACAATGCTACTTTACAACAAGTTTCCCGATAACGCAAAAGGTCCCGTGAAAGGACCTTTTGGAGTTGCAGATTAACGCGCGATTTCGGTCTTGCGCACTTCCCGGATCACCGTGACCTTGATCTGTCCCGGATAATTCAGGTTCGATTCGATCTTTTCCTTGATCTCTCTGGCTACGCGTTCGCACGCTAAGTCATCCAGCTGATCCGGAATCGCCATGACGCGGATCTCGCGTCCGGCCTGGATCGCATAGGATTTTTCGATGCCTTCGAACGAATCCGCCAGCTTCTCGAGTTCTTCAAGACGGCTGATGTAGTTCTCCATCGATTCGTATCTTGCGCCCGGTCTTGCGGCCGATAAGGTATCCGCGGCGGCAACCAAGTTCGAGATCAAATGCGTCGGTTCCACGTCGCCGTGATGGGATTCGATCGCGTTGATGACGATCTGGTTTTCCCCGTGTTTGCGGGCGATCTTGACGCCTAATTCGACATGGCTTCCTTCGACCTCGAAGTCCACCGCTTTACCGATATCATGCAGCAATCCGGCGCGTTTCGCCAGTGCCTGGTTCAAGCCCAGTTCCGCAGCCATGATCCCTGCCAGGGACGCCACTTCCATGGAATGTTCCAGAACGTTTTGTCCGTAGCTGTAACGGTAACGCAGACGGCCCAATAAGGTCACCAGTTCGCGGTCGATCTTGCCGATGCCCATGCGGAACACCGCGTCTTCGCCGGCTTTCTGGATTTGTTCATTCAGTTCGCGGGTCATCTTATTGACGACTTCTTCGATTCTTCCCGGCTGGATCCGTCCGTCACGGATCAGGGATTCCAGCGTTAACCGCGCGATTTCACGGCGGATCGGGTCGAAACAGGAAATCGTGATCGCTTCCGGCGTATCATCAACGATCAGGTCCACGCCCGTCGCCTGTTCGATGGCGCGGATGTTACGGCCTTCCCGTCCGATAATGCGTCCCTTCATGTCGTCGTTAGGTAACGCGACGACGCTGACGGTCCGTTCGATCGTTTCTTCCTGCGAATATCTTTGAATCGCCAGCGCGATGATATTACGCGCTTTGTCGGCAGCTTTGGCTTTGGCTTCTTCTTCTTTATCACGGATATACGCGGTTACCTCATTTTCCGTTCTCTTTTCAACGATCGCCATGAGTTCTTTCTTCGCGTCTTCCGCCGATAAGGAAGCTACCCGCTCCAATTCCGCCTGCTGTACGTCGATTTTTGCCTGTAACTGTTCTTCTTTCGCTTTCAGATCCTGCTGTCTCCGTTCGACATTCGCGAGTTTATCGTCCAGAGATTTTTCTTTATTGGTAAGCTTTTCATCACGGAAATTCAGACTGTCTTCCCGGCGGATCAGTTTGTTTTCTTTTTCAGATATTTCCTGCCGCTTTTCCTTCAGTTCTTTTTCCGCAGCTAATTTCAGTTCATATGCCTGATTCTTTCCGTCGATGGCTGCCTGACGGCGCATGCTGTCGGCGTCATCGTTTGCCTTTTTCAGAATCAGATCCGCTTCCTGACGGTGCTTCTCCAGCCCCATCTTGGAAAGCGTCAACATAATACCGACTCCAATCAATACTCCCAGTAAGACCCAAACGAAGAAGGGTAATCTGTCTAACATCTATATAGTCCCCCTTTTCGTGTTTCTTAACATACACGGCATATATTATACCCGAAAGTCATGTTTTTCTCAACCTGTAATTTTATACCGGCCATTTTCTCCTGCGCATCGGCGCAGCGTGACCGGAAACACTCCGGTGAAGCGTTTTCATTCCTTAAGGATTTCTGAATTCGCGTGCCGGAAGTAGAAATGGCCTCCCGGTTCATGTTACCATCTCGATGAGGTCTTTTATGAACATTGCGATTTTTACCGAAACCTATTATCCCTTCATCAGCGGCGTGGTCACCCATATTGAAACGCTGAAGAACGGTCTCGAAAAAAACGGTCACAACGTGCTGATCGTTACTTTGAACCCGGACATTCCGGAAAACTACATCGAGCAAGGCATCCTGCATTCCCCCGCCCATCCGCTCAAGGGCATCTACGGATACGGCGTCGCGAATCCCTGGAGCCGCAAACGCTTTGAAATGGTCCGGGATTTTCATCCTGATCTGATTCATATTCACACGGAATTCAGCCTGGGGATCGCGGGACTTCATTACGCCAAAAAGCTTCATGTGCCCGTCGTATATACCCTGCACACCATGTACGATGATTATTTGGGTTATATCACTCCCGGAAAACGCACCGAAAGGATGATCCGTCCCCTCGCGCATTTCTATGAACGCAAATTCGCCGGAAAGACGACCGAAATCATCGGTCCCTCCAAAAAGGTCGAGGAATTCATGCGCCGGTGTCATGTGCACAAAGCCGTCAATCTGATTCCCAACACGGTGAACCTTGACGCGTTCAGGGAAGAAAACGTCGATCCGGAAAAAGTATTGTCTTTGCGTAAGGAACTCGGGATCGGCGAAGAAGACGTCAGTCTTTGTTTCGTCGGAAGACTCGGCAAAGAAAAAAGCGTGGACGTCCTGATTGATTTCTTCGCCGAAAACTTCCGCAATGACCCGAAGTACCGGCTGTTTCTGATCGGCAAAGGTCCGGAAGAAGAAGAACTTGCGGATCAAATCCGATCCCTCGGGATGGAAAATCAGATTCGTCTTCTGGGTTACATCGAGCACGACGATCTGCCGCCCTACTACCACGCATTTGATTTATACGCCACCGCGTCCACTTCCGAGATGAACTCGATCTCGATGCTGGAAGCCATGGCTTCCGGTCTGTACATCCTGCAAAGACTCGACGTCTACAACCGCGATCAAATCGAATCGGGCGTCAACGGAGACATCTTCGAGACATCAGAGGAATTTGGAAAACTGGTCCAAGAGGAAGGAACGATGACACTGGATAAGCGCCGCAGCCGGCATGACGGCGTCGTTGCCTACACAATGCACTACGGTGTCGAGGAATTCATCACTTCGGTGCTGAAAGTAAACAAAAAAGCAATCGAAGAGTACACCGTCGAAAACTGAAAAAAGAGCCGCGTGAACTAGTCAAGTAAAAGTAGACAGTTCATAAAAA
>CACZNO010000235.1 GCA_902782505.1 uncultured Erysipelotrichaceae bacterium
ATCAAACAGCTGATCTTCCTGTTTGTTTCCCTGGTAGGTATGATCCTGGCGTCGAACATCTATTCCGACGCGCTGTTCAAGAAACTGAAAAGCGTCATTGTCGTCGGGGTATTGGGATTGCTGTTATTGTGCTTGGCGATGCCGAGCCAGTACAACGCGAAAGGATGGATCATTCTGCCTTTGCCGGGACCGACGGTCAGTATTCAGCCGGCGGAATTCGCAAAGATCACCATGGTATTGCTGGTGGCTTTTTCCATGTGCAACCGTCCCAAGAATACGACGTTCTGGAATCTGGTGAAGACGCCGGTCATCGTATGCTTGGTGTATGTATTTGTCATCTGGCGCTTACAGAACGACTTCGGGTCCGCGTCGGTCATCTTTATGCTGACGTTTTTGACCATGATGATTCCTTATCATAAGAACCTGCGCAAGGAACACAAGATCCTGTTCGGGTTAATGGTGTTTGTCATCGTGCTGCTGCTGTACCTGATGTCGCCGGCCGGGGAATGGCTCTTAAGCAAGATCCCGATCCAGGAATACCAGAAGTGGCGTTTCCGCAACGTTTCCGATCCGTTCGGAGATTTCTATGAAACCGGCTATCAGGTCGGAAACTCTTTGATCGCGTTTGCGCGCGGAGGATTGACCGGGGTAGGTCTCGGAAAATCCGTACAGAAGTTCGGCTATCTTCCGAAGGCATACAACGATTTCATCTTCGCCGTCATCGGGGAAGAAGGCGGCGCGATTATGATGATCACGGTATTGCTGCTGTACGCGGGCGTTTTGAAACGGATCCTGCAGTATGCGTTCCGGGCACAAAGACAGGAACACAAGACGATTCTGTTCGGCGCGTCAGCCTATCTGTTCCTGCATATTCTTCTGAATATCGGAGGCGCTACCGCCTTTATTCCGCTGACGGGCGTACCGCTGTTGATGTTATCGCAGGGCGGAACCAGTTTGATGACGTGGTTTGGCACCCTGGGGATCTGCGAACACATCATCGCCTCGATTCGCCGAGGGGAAGAAGAAGGAACGGTGGCCGCGGAATGAGAATCACCGCCGGAAAGTTCCGTTCCCGGAAACTGATCTCGCCGGAAGGAGAAAGCACCCGTCCGACGCAGGATCAGGTCAAGGAAGCCGTGTTCTCGCATCTGGGAGGCATGTTTGACCAAGGAGCCGTGCTGGATCTTTTCGCGGGTTCCGGTGCCATCGGATTTGAAGCCTTAAGCCGCGGCATGAAGGAAGCCGTGCTCAATGATCATGATCCTTCGGCGGTCCGTGCGATGCGCGCCAACAAGGAAAAACTCGGGCTCGGCGATGAAGTCACGATCCTGAATTACGACTACAACAAGGCTCTGAAACTTCTTTCGAAGAAGGAAAAAAGCTTTGATCTGATTTATCTGGATCCCCCGTATGCGTTAAATGCCTACGATAAGGCGATGCGCATGATCAAAGAGGGGAATCTGTTAAGGGAAAACGGCATCCTGATCGCGGAAAGTGCGAAAGACACGGAAATCACCGCGGAAGGATGGGATTGTTACAAAGAAGCGAAATACGGCGTTGCCCGGATCCGCTATTACCGAAGGAGGATGGAATAATGCGTACCGCGATTTATCCCGGATCGTTTGATCCGGTAACCTTAGGACATCTGGATATTCTGGAAAGAGCGTGCGAACGGTTTGACCGGGTCGTGATCGCCGTCATGGAAAACAACGCGAAGACCGGTCTTTTCACGCCGGAAGAACGCGCGGATCAGATCCGTCATGTGATCGGGCATCTTTCCAACGCGGAAGTGATGATCGGAAGCGGTCTGACCGTGGAATTTGCGCGTTCACTCGGTGCGACGACGATCATCCGCGGCTTGCGCGCGGTAACGGATTTCGAATATGAACTCCAACAGGCTGCCATCAATATGACCCTGGCGCCGGAAGTCGAGACGGTCTTTTTCATGGCGAAGCCGAAATACTCCTTCTTAAGCAGCTCCGCGGCGAAAACCGTAGCCTACTACGGCGGAGACCTTTCTCCGTTCGTGCCGGATTATGTCGCGGAAAAACTGAAAGAAAAATACGGGGGATCTCTATGAGCCTTTCCCGTTACGAAAT
>CACZNO010000236.1 GCA_902782505.1 uncultured Erysipelotrichaceae bacterium
CGTTTATTCTATATCAAAAAAGACTTCCGAGGAAGTCTATTGATTCATTTTTACCGCGCCGCGGATCTTCGAGATTAATAACGGCACTAAGATCACGCTCAGAATCATCGTTGCCAGATTGTACCAGGCATTGTAATTCAGGGAATAGACCCAGGCTGCCGTACTTCCTGCCGCCCCGCCTTCCGGAGGCCAGAAGTATACGCCGGAAATCAGATTACAAATATACTTGAGAACCATGCCGATGACCACGCCGGGAATATACTGTCCTTTTTTTCTCCAGTATAACGGTCCCATCGCAACGGCCGCAATCGGCAGCAGGTAGTCAAACGCATACTGCAGGGGATTCAGATACCAGGCATTCTTCCCGAACAATAACCCGATGACCCACCAAAGAGCCCCGACGATCAATCCGTCTTTCCAGCCCAAGTGATAGGCCGCCACAAATAACGCGGCGAATCCCAGTTCAATCGATCCCCCCTGGGGCATCTGTAAAAACGGGATCAGGTCCGAAACGATCTGCAGGACCATGCACAACGCCGCATACAGCGCGATATACGCCATCTCCTTTACTCTGTCGTTAGTCATAAAAAAACACCTCCCATCGGCAGGTGTACACCCATTGAGCTCCCTACGCCGGTACGAACCGGATCAGGTGATAAGGGTATTTCTCAGCGCCGAAACGCACCCCTGCCAACAGAAGAATTTTACCACAGAATAAACTATGATACAATAAAATTTGAGGTGATTCCATGTTCGAAAAAATTCCCTATCCCGATGATCTGAAGGAACGTTATGAACTGGGCAAAGCGCAGTTACAGGGCCTTTTGGATCCCGCCTACGAAGAAGTCACCAACGACGCCAACGCAGCGGCTCTTTTCGCTTCGCTGATCGACAATATCAACTGGGTCGGCTTCTATTACCTGCGGGAAGATAAACTCGTTCTGGGGCCTTTCCAGGGCCTTCCTGCGTGTTCCGTATTACCGGCGCACAAAGGAGTCTGTTGGAAAGCGGTTGATGAGAAAAAGCCCGTCTACGTGGACGATGTCTTATCGTTCCCCGGTCATATCGCGTGCGATGCCGCATCCCGAAGCGAACTTGTCGTCCCCATTTTCCGTAACGGAACCGTCGTCAAGGTCCTCGACATCGATTCTGCCGTCCCCGACCGGTTTGGCGAAACTGAACGGAACCTCATCATTGAATGCGCAAACACAATGTCCGGACTGTAAAGCCCGGACATTTTTATTTTCCCGTATATAAATGAATACTGATCCGGCACGGATACTTTTCATCCGCATGATACTGCCACTCGGCGATGATACTGCGGAACCGTTCCTCATCGTCTTTGGAAGCAATCTCCATCGCTTTTCCGTCCGCTGAAACGATGTCGCCGTTTTTGCACAAAAGCCACAACTGGTTTCCCGAATCATACATAAGCCTGTATGGTTCTTCTTTCTCAACCGCTTCCGTCAGATGCTCGACAAATTCCGCGTAATTCAGTTCCATAAGAGTACCTGTCTGATTCCACATCAGAACCCCCAGAACCTTCTGATCGCTTAACAGAATTCGTACCGGATCCACGCTGTATTCCGCAATCGATTTGTCCTGTTTTTCCCATCGAAACGTCCAGAACACATCGGACAATCCCAAAGACTCTTTCGGATATTGTGTATCGTATCCTTTCTCTTCCGCATATTGCGCAGCCTGTTTTCGCAGTTCATCCGCTTCAACCCAATCCGTCCGGAAACGCGTATACGGATACAAAGCGCCTTCATAATAATACATACCGAATTCGTCACGGCCAGTATGGTGAAAGATGGATCGAACATCCGGACGATTTCTGTAAATCTCCGAGTATTCGCTGTCGCACACTTCCAACAAATCCTTAAATGACACAATAATCGTTTCCTGATTCCAGAGATTCCACTTGATGTTGAAGACAAGTGTTGTCATCCAGTCATCCATCGTTTTCTCCGAAACGCCTTTTTCTTCTCTTCTTATTTTGCCGCTGTCACTGAAATCAAAATCATACCGGTATGACTTTAGAGCTGTTTTTCCATCCATCATCTCCCCGGGGTACTTCTTATAGTGTTCACCTTCCGCCTCGGTATACGTATATGTGTTCCATCTTCCGGTATCAAAGAACTGTTTGGATGCCGATGCCGGAGTAACCGTCAACCCGCGCAGCGCATAGCGTTCATCTTTATTGGGGGCTAACAAAATCTGATACACATAATAGTTTTCATCGCTGCGAACCACTTTTACTGCGCTCATCACTTTGATAGTCCAGTGATTTCCCTCGACAGTAATTCCTTCCTCGTTCAGAAAGTTCATCATGGATTCCGTCAATTCTTTGTCTTCTTTATGAATCGGTTCATGGGAAACACCGCAGCCACTCAAAACAATCATCATCAAAAGGCAGATGAAACAGATTTTTCTCATCGGTTATTCCTCCTCTTCCGCGTACTCCAGGATATCTCCCGGCTGGCATTTCAAAGCCTTGCAGATTTCATTCAGTGTGGAAAACCGCACCGCAACAACTTTTCCGGTTTTCAGTTTGGAGAGATTGATGTTGGTGATGCCCACTTTATCCGCCAGTTCATTCAAGGACATTTTGCGGTCCGCCATCACCCTGTCGAGTCGTACAACGATTGCCATAATTACACCGTTTCATCGGATTCCGACTGCAGCGCGCAGCCATACCGGTAGATTTCCAATAAACACACAAACACAAAGACGCCGATCACAGCATGCAGGAAGTTTTGTAAAACCATACCGATCAGCAGCCACACACCGATTCCTTTCAGATACGGCAGCAGCGAAAGGTCAAACGGACGTCCGCTGTTCTCCACGGTTTCAAACACCTTCTGCAGGAAATGGAACATCATGACCATGGAAAGCATAATCCCCAGCAACTGAACAAGCGAGAACAGAATCACGCCCTTTTCACCGAACCAAATGAACAATGCCTTCCCAAAGACATCCAGATCTTCATACGGCAGAACTTTGAACGATGAAATCAATTCCGGCATGGCGCCTTCCCGCAAAACCTGTATCAATTCATAACACAGCACCCCGCCAAACAAGAGTCCGGTGATTTTCATGATTTTCGAAATCACCTTGACTGCGCGGCTTAGCATGACGATCCGTTTTCGGATAAGTTCCATAATATCACTTCCTTCAATCACATTTTAGAGTATAATTTTTCGTTTTTCAATTATTATTTATCGTTTATCGATAATTTTACGCCTCTTATCGCCATAATAAAACAGGCTGTGTCGACAGCCCGTTCGTTTATTTATACTTCTCAATCAGATATTCTCTGGTATACCGGATTCCGTC
>CACZNO010000237.1 GCA_902782505.1 uncultured Erysipelotrichaceae bacterium
TCTTCGTATCGACAATACGGATTTGAGCCCTGAAAAGGCCGCTCGTCTCATCAAGGAAACATTCCGCTTATAGGGACGTTAAAGAAAGGGGATTCGCCATGAACAGAATATTGAAGAAAATGATTTCTGTATTCCTGACCGTTTTTCTGCTGGCGGGATTATGCGCATGCGCTCCGAAAGACAACGATGATCCGGAGCCGTCTCCTGCGCCGACCCCGGTGCCTTCGGGAGAAACGGGCACCGGAAAACGAGTATATTTCGCTGCGCCTTTGTTCAGTGACGCGGAGCGGGAATACAACCTGAAGATCGTCGGAATTCTGGAGAGCTACGGTTACGAGGTGTTTTTGCCGCAGCGTGACGGATTCCTGGCACCGGAACTGGAAGGCAAAACGGAACAGGAAATCACCGACATGATTTTCGAAAAAGACAAAGAGGAAGTTTTGAAAGCTGATATCCTGTTTATCCTTCTGGACGGGAGGGTTCCCGATGAAGGAGCTTGCGTGGAGCTTGGAATCGCGTATGCCAGCGGGAAGAGATGTTACGGCTTCAAGAGCGACGCCAGGGCGGTGGAACTGGGCATGGATCTGAATCCGATGATTACCGGGTGTTTCATCAAACTGTTCTATAATCTGGACGGAGAAGAACTGATCCGTTCCCTGAAAGAGTATTTGAAGGATCATTCGCTGTAACGGAAATACCCCGCACGATGTGCGTGCATGCGCCAAGGAGTAAAAAGTATGGGATTATTTGACCGCTGGGAAAAGCTTTTTCCCGCCGAAAAGACGGTGGAAGAGAAAGCCATCCAGAAAGAGATTACGAAAGAAGAATATGCGCAAAGATGCCGGCAGATTTCCCCGGTGATCACCGGAAGAAGAAACGGAATGGTGCATCAGTTCCATCTCCTGATTTTTCAATGCGCGGAGTGCGGCAGGTGTTATGAATACCGCGACGACATGACAAGAAACGCTCTTTTCGAGTATAAAGGCAAAAAATACTGTCTTCCGTGCTGGGACAAAAAACAACAGGAATTCACGGAACCCTGCGTACGCTGCGGAAAACCGCTCCCGATCGCCAAGAAATGGAATTCGTACTATGGCATGTGCCGTGAGTGCTGGCTGAAAGAATTGCCGCAATTACGGAAGAATTATGCCGTTTATGAGAAGAGATTCCGTGCCTACCTGAGCGGCCAGGGAATCGCGCTGAAAGAAAACTATACCAACGGTTTAGATGAAACAGGAAGACCTCCGTATTCCGTAAAGGACGTTGATAAGGGATTGCTGCCGCTTCGCGACAACGAGTATGCGCTGTATCTTTTCGATGTGCGCGACGCAGTGCTTGCTTTTCCTTCGAATGCCATATCCCTTCGTTACATAAAACCTTCCGGGAATCCGGAATTTATGAAATCCCTCGGACGGCAGGAAAGACTCTTGTGCGCGGTGTCGGACGGGAAGGATTTCTATGCACTCAGCGGCCGGGGGGAAATCTTTTCCTCCAACCCCGAATGGGATAAGCGCCGGATGTTTGAACCGCTGGAGTATTGCAGGGAAATTGCGAAATCCTACTTTACGGAAGAAGAGATCCGCTCCGCGGTTGAAGCGTTTTGTGCGAAAGGAATTCAAAACGTCGGCGGAGACCGTACCTATTATGATCCCGAAGCGCAGAAATTCTTCCGGGTTGCCGTCGACGGAAACTACTATCACGGCTACGATGTGGATTATCCGCTTATGACGAAAGAACAGGTTCTGCGGGAAATCACATATTATTTCTTTTCCATAGACCAGTTCGAGAATACATGCCGGGAAAAGAAAGTGCCGATCGTACTGATCGCGGACGCGCTTCCCTGGACTCCGGGTCCGTATACACCGCCTGAGAATTTCGGGTACGGACGGCATTTCATATAAACGAGGGACCGTTCATGGAATACATACGAATCACAAACGAAAACTTGGAAAGCGAACACATCTGCTGCGCCATCTCCAACAATAAAGACGTACAGGTTTCGTCCAAGAAAGCCTGGCTGAAAGACCGTCTCGCGGAAGGACTGGTGTTTTTGAAAAGCACGGAGCGCGGGAAATGCTTCATTGAGTATATACCGGCGGAATATGCGTGGAATCCGATCGACGCTGAAGGGTATATGTACATTGATTGCCTTTGGGTATCCGGGTCTTTCAAGGGGCACGGATATGCGGATGATCTTCTGGAAGAATGCCTTTGCGATTGCCGGGATCTTCACAAGAAGGGAATCTGCGTTTTGTCTTCCGCAAAGAAGAGGCCGTTCCTTTCCGACCCGAAATATCTGGCGCATAAAGGATTTGAAGTTACCGACGAATGTGACAACGGGATCGAACTTTGGACATTGAAGCTGGAAAAGGATGCCCGGAGCCCGCGGTTCAAAGAGTGTGCGAAGCATCCGCATACCGCTATACCGGGTTTTGTGCTGTACTATACGGATCAATGCCCGTTCAACGCGAAATACGTACCCATCGTTGAAAAGACCGCAAAAGACGCGGGCGTTTCCTTTACAGCGATTCATCTTACCACGCGCCGGGACGCACAAAATGCACCTACCCCCGTTACAACTTACGCATTATTCAAGGACGGAGTGTATTTGACCAACGAACAGATGAACGATACCCGTTTCCTGAAACTGTTGGAAAAGACCGGCAAATGATCCGGCAGGGAGAACGTACATGGATTTTTATCCGATGATATTCAAACGGAAATCGTTTCACCGGTTTATCGAACCGGAAACAGTCACGGAAGAGGAACTGGAGGATCTGCGGTCTTTTCTTCGTGAAATTACACCGTTATATCCGGGCATCCAAACCGAGATCCGGATCGTTAAAGAAGAAGATACAACCTGTAAGCGCGGTGCGGAGTATTGCGTTCTTTTCTACAGCGAACCGAAAGGGGAATACCTGCGCAATATCGGTTATATCGGCGAACAGGTCGATCTGTATCTCACGTCCAAAAACATCGGGACCCTGTGGTTCGGAATCGGAAGACCCAAGGGAAAGGCGCCTGAAGGTATGGAATACTGCATCATGATCGCGATCGCAAAGATGCCGGCA
>CACZNO010000238.1 GCA_902782505.1 uncultured Erysipelotrichaceae bacterium
CAAAGCTGCAACGATTAAAAGGTAAAAAGAAGGATACTATAGAAAGGCTCCCGAGATATTGTAAAACACAATACCTCGGGAGTCTTTGTTGACCAACCTTGTCAGACAGATGCCCAGATAATACTGTCAAAACTTTCTTATGAGCATCCGCCTAACCTGCTGCCTTTTCTGTTCGTGTGATTGCCCGGTATCAATTGATAATTCCAGGCACCTCTGTTATGATTTTTCCGGTGATCAAGGATTAAGGAGTATTCTATGGCAAACAAAAAAACCTCTGACGCATCTGACTACCCGACATTAAGCAGCCTGCTCAGTCAATCGTATTATAAAGGAAGCGATTCCTTGGCTGCGTATTGCTATCGCTATATTAAGAATAATCTTTTCAGTTATGTTACAGAGAATGGGCTTGTTACAGGTACCTTCGACTATGACAACAGGATATCAAAAGAACAGCTCGAAAAGATGAAAGAAACCAGAATGATTTCTTCGGTCTATAGCAAGACCCGGCGTTTTACTGCGGAACTGAGAAAGCAGATGGCTTGCTTTATTATTGATCACGGGCTGCAGGACAAAGAAATCGACTGGCCGGAGCCTAAGATCCGGATCGATACCCTGCACACAGATGAAAGCGGCCTCAGTGAGTATCTGGAAAAACGCTATTATGTGGATCTTCTGGACACGACCTTGGAAGTGGTGAATGATCTGACGCCGCTTGAAGCAAAAGTTGCGGAAGATGAAAAGGCCATCAGAAATCTGAAAGAGGAACAAGGCTCCCTGATTGGCCATATCTTTGGCTGGCTCATTGTTTTGCTTCTCGGACTGAACACCGCCGGTTCTGTGATGGCTCTGTTTTACAGCACGGATCTGCAGGCGAAACTTCTGGACGTTTGCTATAACGGACTGATGCGTTGGAATCTTCCGACCTTCGCGAAAATTATGAACGTAGTTATAAAGAACGTGATGATCTCCGGGGACGTTGCTATAAAGTTCGGACGTTCTCACATTCTCAGCTGGGTCGTTTTCATCGTTACTGCGGGACTGTTTCTTATAGTGCTCGCCGGTATGATTGCGTCCGCTCATGATCGTATACATCTGGGACCTTCAAGGAAACAAAAACTCCGTGCCCTGAAAGAGGAGGTCCGATCCATTCGCGCTTCCGGGGAATACCGCGCCGAAACAGAACGCAGGAAAGCAATCCTGGCTGTCTACCCCAAAATGATAAAAGGCCTGAAGGCTTCCGCGGGGAAACGCTGATATCGTCTCTTTGAATGTGACGGAAGAATGACAGAGGGTATAAATGAGCGCATGAGGAAGTTTGTTCAAACGGGTTTTAGAGTATTTCTGTCTATAGGAATTATTGTGTTGCTGGTGCTTTTGATCGTGTTCTTGTTTCCCAAAGAACGCCACTACAGCGAACCGCCGGTATTGGTCATTAATGGGATGTCCTATGGTGTACATGAGAATCGTTTCCTGGATGAATTACCTAACGGGTTTACAGAAGCGGGCGTAATCACAGAGGAAATGAATTCCAACAACGATAATGATTACTATATTGGATGCACATATTTCTGCATAGTTGTCAATTATGGAGGAAAGAAAAATTTCGCATCTTCGATATATACTGAACAGCAGAACAATAATCTTTCTTGTCGCTGTGGTATCGGAAAGACGGTGATGATGCTTGAATAAGCACATTGTTTCAAAAACCCAACGAATACTGCATCTGGTTCTTTTGATTTTTCCGTTATGCGCACTCATAACGAGTTGCATAACATTTATTCAAATGATGCAAGACGGTAATAATAGTGTCATTTTTACTCTAGTCTATCTGCTTAACATGACTATATTCATATTTGTGCTGGTTAGTGTTTTAAAACTATTTTTGTGCGATCCGATCCTGGGCACTTTTTCCTTTGATGATGAGAGAATAGTGATCTATAACAAAACTCACGTTATTTCTTTTAGGTTTGACGATTGTAAAGAAATTGGACTTACAAGATGGCTAGGTGGCGGAACGTTATCCAATCATCAGTTTATTTACTATGTTTATTTTTCTAAAACGAGGCTTACAAAAGAACAAAGATATTATCTATTTCAGCGTCGCAATGAGAGTGAATACAAAAACTCACGTTTAGGAATCAACATGCCGAGATATAAGTCAGAGTACATTATGATCCAATATACACCGGAAGTGTTTAAGAGGATTATTGAATGTGTTCCATTGGAATTTCGTGATAATTTGGTTCAAAAGGAAAAGAGTATAATACTAAGTCGTTATGAACAATGGTTGAACCAGGATGATCCATCTTTAGATGAAAAAGAGTCATTGCTCGTGAATAATAACAATAATCAATGTTCCGAAGATAAAAAAAGTATTAAAAATGAACACCGATTTTCAAATCAAGAACTATATAAGACATCAATTACAGTCCGTAGACAAAGAGCGATTGCTGTTGCTGTCTGGTTATTGATCCTGCTGTTTGGAATAGCTGGTTTCTTTGATAAGCATTCAACCCCTACATCTATTATTGTCAGTAAAATGATTCTTGTTTTGTCTCTTCTGTTTGGCATAATCATTATTGGGAACAGTTTGTTTAATTATCTGCTTGGAAAGTTTTCTTTTGATACAGAGGGAATCAGTTTTAGAAATACAATTAATCATGTTTATTTTCCGTACGATGAGTGTGTAAAAATGCGGATAATACGCAGAATCACTCGCTATAATGTTGTTCATTTCATTTGTGTTTCCAAAAATGATTTCCCCAACACAAATGATAAATGGTTGGTCTTGAGACCTCAATGGTTGGCAAAAAAGAGGAGAAATTTGCAATATAAAAAAGACTATATGGTGTTTGAATACTACGATGCGGTTGTTTTTAAGGAATTCTTAGAATGTGTTCCGAAGCGATTTAGAGAGCAATTGTGTATAGACGAAGAAACGCTAATCGCTCCTCTAGCAAAAGATTTCTTTGAATAAACGGTTTAAAAGGAGAAGACCTCGTATTACAGCTACAGGAAGATAAAACGTTCTTAGGCTATAAGAAAGATGAACTCGATGGTGATCCGGTGTTCTGGTTACCTGCGCCTTTCTTGTATGACAGTAAAGGGGGATACAGTCATGATGTCGAAGTAACACTGACCAAAGAGTGGAGTGCGGTGAAAAAGTGACAGTGGGTATAGAATGAGTGTATCTCAATCGCAGAAATACAAAGTCTTGAGAAGATACTTTGACGGATGAAAATGGATTTAACTTTGGCAAATAACAGAGTGCAATAATATACAATTTTCCTTGACTGGGAGACCTGTTTATCGTAGAATAGATACGCTGTCCGTATTGCGGATAGTTTTCGAAACGGCGGGAGGGAACGTAACGGCCCATTCACCGCTGCATAGAACCATAGAAGGAGGTTATTATGGCAAAGAGAGTTACCAAGGTTTGCAAGCTCCAGTTCATGGCTGGACAAGCGAAACCGGGCCCGGCGCTTGCGAGTGCAGGGATCAACATGCCGCAGTTCTGCATGTCCTTCAATGACGCGACTAAGGATCGTGCTGGAGAACTGGTACCGGTAATCATTACTGCGTATGAAGACAAATCGTTCGAATACGTATTAAAGACTACCCCGGCGGCAGTCAAGTTAAAAAAGGCTGCGGGTATTGACAAGGCTTCGGGAAATCCGAAGACGCAGAAGGCTGGTTCCATTACGAAGGAACAGTTAAGAGAGATCGCGGAATATAAGATGCCGGATCTGAACGCAAACGATGTGGAAGCGGCAATGAGAATCATCGCCGGCACCGCACGCAACATGGGAATCGAGATCAAGTAGTATGAAACGCGGAAAGAAATATGTAGAAGCGGCGAAGCTGGTTGACCGCTCGATGAGTTACCCGATCGAAGAAGCAGTCGCGCTTGTTCGTAAAACCAACACAGTAAAATTTGATGCTTCGGTTGAAGCGGCATTCCGTCTGAATGTTGACCCGCGTCACGCGGACCAGCAGATCCGTGGAGCAATGGTTCTCCCGAACGGAACAGGCAGAACGCAGAAAGTATTAGTTATCGCAGAAGGTCCGAAGGCGGAAGAAGCGAAGCAGGCGGGCGCGGATTATGTCGGCGCACAGGATATGCTCGATGAAATCGCTAAGGGCTGGTTAGACTTCGATGTCATCATCGCTACCCCGAACATGATGGGTAAGTTAGGCCGTTTCGGTAAACTGTTGGGTCCGAAGGGCTTGATGCCGAACCCGAAGACGGGAACCGTTACGATGGATATCGCTCACGCAGTGAACGAAGTCAAGAAAGGTAAGGTTACTTACCGTGTCGATAAGCAGGGCAACATCTCCTGCCTGATCGGCAAACTGTCCTTCACGGACGCTCAGTTGGTCGAAAACTTCAAGGCTCTGTACGATCAGATCCTGCGTGTTCGTCCGGCGGCTGTCAAGGGCGCTTACATGAAGAACGTCACGGTCGCATCCACGATGGGTCCGGGCGTCAGAGTCGCACACGACTAAAACAGCAGTATTATCCACTTGTTGATCAATATACCAAAGACAGTAACAGCGTAAGCTTAATTCGTTACCGAGGTGAATGATTTCCGAAACAGGAACATTTTTGCCCGGGAAGAATTATCCCGGGCTTCTCTTTATCGAGGTATATTGTCATAAAACAAAAAAGAAAGGAGAAGAAGCAAAAATGAATCAGGCGATACTTGAGCAGAAAAAGCAGGTAGTCAATGATCTGACCGAAAAGCTGAAAGCTTCGGCAAGTGCGGTCGTAGTTGAATATCGCGGCTTGAACGTTGCGGAAACAACGGAACTGCGCAAAACGCTCAGGGCAGAAAATGTCCACATGGGAGTTTTCAAGAACTCTCTGGTGGCCAGAGCGGCAGAAGCACTCGGCCACAAAGATTTCGCGGATCAGCTGACCGGACCGAACGCGTTGGTGTTCAGTGAGGATGCAGTCGCTCCTGCGAGAATCCTGGCTAAGTTTGCGAAGAAACACAAGAACTTAGTTCTGAAGACCGGCCTCGTAGACGGTAAACTTGTCGATGCGGATGGATTGAAGGAATTATCGGCATTACCGAACAAGGAAGGTATGATCGCAATGTTCGCGGGTTGCTTAAATTACCCGGTCGGAGCATTCGCACGTGCATTAAAAGCAGTCGCGGACGCGAGAAACGGCGGAGCTGCGACAGAAGAAGCAGCTGCATAATCGCAGCATAATTAGCCAAATAATACGGAGGTAAATTACAATGGCAATCACAAAACAGGATATTATCGAATTCTTAGAAGGCGCAACAATCCTTGAAATCAATGAAGTAGTTAAAGCAATCGAAGAACACTTTGGTGTTTCTGCGGCAGCTCCGGTAGCTGGTCCGGCAGTAGCGGCTGAAGAAGGTCCGGCGGAAGTCACGGAAGTTTCCGTATTCTTAAAGGAAATCGGCCAGGCGAAGATCGCTGTCATCAAGGCTGTTAAGGAAGCTACAGGCTTAGGTCTGGTTGATGCGAAGAAGATCGTTGACGCGGTCGCGAACGGCCCGGCGGCTATCAAGGAAAAGATCAAGCCGGAAGAAGCTGACACGATCAAGAAGACCATCGAAGCTGCAGGCGCAGTTGTTGAAATTAAATAGTTGCTGGCAGTGAATCCCGGTTCCGCGCTGTAAAGCGAACCAATTAGAAGGGACGTGGGGAATGAGCCATTATTTCGAGAATGATGATTCGTTGCCGAAAGACCGAAAGGAAATCTCTTTTCGGTTTTTGGGCGCGGTATACACATTCCGGACGATGGCGGGGGTTTTCAGCAAGTCCGATCTCGATTACGGGACCAGAGTGCTGTTGGAGACGGTGTTTTCCGAGGGTATCCAAGGAAGTATGCTGGATCTTGGCACCGGGTTCGGTCCGGTCGGCGTGCTGACGAAACTGCATTTCCCTAAGACCCGGGTCACGATGAGCGATGTCAATGAACGGGCATGCTCCTTAGCGAAAGAAAACGCTCTCCGGTACCGTGCCGATGTGACGGTCACGGTATCGGACGGGTTTTCGGGCATCCCGGACATTTTTGACGTTATTTTACTGAACCCGCCGATACGGGCGGGAAAACAGGTGATCTACCGCCTGTTTGAAGAAAGCCGTCAGCATTTAAGTGCCGAAGGGAATCTCTGGATCGTTATTCGCAAAGACCAGGGAGCAAAAAGCGCATTGCGCGAATTAGAGCGTTTGTTTGCCGCTGCGGAGGTCATCTGTAAAGATAGAGGATACTGGGTGATCCGTGCGGGCAATACCCCTTTGGAGGCCACAGAACAACGCGCATAAGTCAATAAGGAAGGATGGCGTAAATGACGAAAAAAGAAACATACAAAGTAGTGAATCTGGGCAAAAAAGCCCAACGCCGTGACTATTCCAAGGTAAGCGGTGATCTGCCGCTGCCGAATCTCGTCGAGATTCAGACCGACTCCTTCAAATGGTTTAAGGAAGAAGGAGTGCGGGAAGTATTCAATGAAATCTATCCGATCGGTAACCGCGGAGGAAACATGCAGCTGAATTTCCTCAGCTATGAATTCACGGAACCGAAGATCAGCATGGAAAAGTGCATTTCCGATGAAGCGACCTATGCTTCGCCGTTAAAAGCGAAACTCGAATTGCTGATCATGGATAACGAGACTGGTGAAGTCATCAACAAACAGGAAGACGTCTTCTTGGGCGAATTCCCGATGATGACCCCGAGCGGAACATTCATCATCAACGGCGCGGAGCGTGTCATCGTTTCGCAGATCGTTCGTTCCCCGGGTGCTTATTACAAGATTGAAGCGGAAGACAAAACCGGACGCGAAATCTTTGAAACCGAACTGATTCCTTCCCGCGGCACGTGGCTAGAGTTCATGACCGACGCCAAAAAAGCCGTTTACGGAAGATATCTGAACGTATCGATCGACCGCAAGAGAAAGATCAACTCTTCGATCCTCTTCAAGGCGATCGGGCTCGGCTTCGATTTACAGGCCGGGGAAGACGCAACGGATTCTTCGGAATTCGAAGTCTTCTTAAACGCTTTGAACATCCCGTTCAACAAGGACAACCTGCTGGATGAAGAAAAGCGCAACTTCTTAAATCACTATATACTGCTGTACAACGGTATCTTCGGCGATTACGAAGATATCACGAATACTCTGGCTGCCGATAAGATCGACACGGTATCCGAAGCTCTGATCCAGATTTACGCGAACCAGCGTGCGGATGAAGCTCCGACCGTGGAAGGCGCGATTTCGATGACGGACGACAAGTTCTTCGACGCACGCCGTTACGATCTGACCAAGGCGGGAAGATACAAACTGGGCCGCAAGCTCGGCGCGCATAACCGCGTGAAGGATCACCCGCTGGCGCATGACATCTACGATGCCGAAGGCAACCTCATTTTCACCAAGGACAGCATTTTAAACAAGTACGAACTGGAAACCCTGCGCGATGAACTCGCCAAGGGCACCTACATGACGACCTTACCGTTCTGTCACCGTTTCTCCCATCCGGATGTGGTGGAAGTCAAGGGCGACTGGACAAACTCCTTAGTCGGACGTATCGTTGCGGAAGATTTCAGCGCAGGAGAAGCCGATTATGAAGAAGGCACCGTTCTGACCGCCAAAGACGCGGCGTACTTGAAGGGCAAGATCGATACCGTCAAGGTATACGGTATGATCAACGCCCGTCCGGTAAACCTGACGAAGGAAAACGCGGAAGCGGTACTGAACTACGGCCCGCGGTTGTTCTGCGTCGGACGTTTAACGGATGAAAACGGAAACGATGTGTTGGGCAAGGACGGCAAGTACCTGGTCAACCGCTACTATCCGGATCTGGATGACGGGATCTCCCCGCTGGTACCGGCTCCGGTGCTGACGGATTCCGAACGGAAAGAGATTCTCTCGAGGGTGGAATCCGGCGAAAAGCTGACATTATACTTTGTCGGCGCCGCGGTACAGGAAATCTTCGTCAAGGAAGCAGCCGGATCCGATCATCTGATCAAGATCATCGGCACCGATCCTCTGACCATGAAGAAGACCATTACGATTCCGGACATGTACGCGCAGTATTCGTACTTGCTGAACCTGATGGACGGTGTCGGCAGCGTCGATGATATCGATATGCTGGGGAACCGCCGCATCCGTTCGGCAGGCGAACTGATCCAGAACCAGTTCCGCATCGGCTTAAGCCGTATGGAACGTGTTGTCAAAGACCGTATGACCACCGCGGAACTCGCGTCCATGACGCCCAAAGCGTTAACGAACATCCGTCCGTTAACCAGTGCGATCAAGGAATTCTTCTCGAGTTCCCAGCTGTCGCAGTTCATGGACCAGCAGAATCCGCTGGCCGAACTTACCAACAAGCGCCGTATTTCCGCGTTGGGTCCGGGCGGCTTGACCAGAGAACGCGCAGGCTTCGAAGTACGTGACGTACACACCACGCACTATGGAAGAATCTGCCCGATCGAAACGCCGGAAGGTCCGAACATCGGTCTGATCAACTACCTGACGACCTATGCACGGATCAACGAATACGGATTCATTCAGACTCCGTACCGCAAAGTGGATGAGAATCACCGGGTCACCGATGATGTCGTCTACCTGTCGGCGGATGATGAAATGAAGTATTACATCGCGCAGGCAAACGAAGTCCAGAATCATGAACTGATTCACGAAGACGTCGTCTGCCGTCACGAAGGGGAGACCTTGATGGTCAAGCGCGAAGACGTCGAACTCGCCGACGTTTCCCCGAAACAGATCGTCGGTATCGCCGCGGCCTGCATTCCTTTCCTGGAAAACGATGACGCGTCCCGTGCGTTGATGGGCGCGAACATGCAGCGTCAGGCCGTACCTCTTCTGAAACCGCACAGCCCGTTTGTCGGCACCGGTGTTGAATACCGCGTGGCGAAGGACTCGGGCGCGGGTGTGATCGCGAAGGAAGACGGCGTCATCAGTTATGTGGATTCCCGCCGGATCGTGATCACCAACGAATACGGCGACCATACGTATGAACTCGAGAAGTTCCGCCGCTCCAACGCAGGCACCTGCATCAACCAGCACCCGATCGTCAAATTCGGCGAAAGAGTGGAAAAGGGCGACGTTATCGCGGATGGTCCGTCGATGGAAAACGGCGAACTGGCTTTAGGTCAGAACGTCACGATCGCATTCATGACCTGGCAGGGTTACAACTACGAAGACGCGATTATCATGTCGGAACGTTTAGTGGCGAAGGATATCTACACGTCGATTCATATCGAATCGTACGAAGTGGAATGCCGCGACACCAAACTGGGTCCGGAAGAGATCACCCGGGATATCCCGAACGTCTCCGAAGCGACGATCCGCAACCTCGACCAGAACGGTATCGTCATGGTCGGCGCGGAAGTCAAGGAAGGCGACATCTTAGTCGGAAAAGTCACCCCGAAAGGACAGAGCGAGATCTCTCCGGAAGAAAAGCTGTTACTGGCAATCTTCGGTGAGAAATCCCAGGAAGTCCGTGACAATTCCTTACGTGTCGAACACGGCGCGGACGGTATCGTTCAGGCAGTCAAAGTGTTCAAACGCGATAAGATCCATGATCTTCCTCCGGGAGTCAACCAGATCGTAAAAGTCTTCATCGTCCAGAAGAGAAAAATCTCCGAAGGCGATAAGATGGCAGGCCGTCACGGCAACAAGGGCGTTATCTCCAAGATCTTACCGGTCGAGGATATGCCGTATCTGCCGGATGGAACTCCGATCGATATCATGCTGAACCCGTTCGGCGTACCGTCCCGTATGAACATCGGTCAGGTTCTTGAAATCCACCTGGGCTTAGCGGCCAAGAAACTGGGTGTCAAGTACGCGACCAGCGTCTTCGACGGTATCAACAACGAGGAACTCCAGCAGATCCTCCAGGACGCGAACAACCCGAAAGACGGCAAGGCTGTACTCCGTGACGGACGTACGGGCGAACCGTTCGATCAGAAGATCTCCTACGGCGTCATGTACATGATCAAACTGGCGCACATGGTCGACGATAAGCTGCATGCCCGTTCGACCGGTCCGTATTCCTTAATCACCCAGCAGCCGTTAGGCGGTAAAGCGCAGCGCGGCGGCCAGCGATTCGGGGAAATGGAAGTCTGGGCTCTCGAAGCATACGGCGCGGCGCACATTCTGCAGGAAATCCTGACGGTCAAGTCCGACGATATCAACGGACGTACCAAGACGTACGAAGCGATCATCAAGGGCAAACCGCTGCCGACTCCGGGTATTCCGGAAGCGTTCCGCGTGTTGGTCCATGAATTACAGGCTCTGGCGATTGATGTACGCTGCATCGACAAGGAAGGAAAAGAACTGGATATCACCCGTCATGATGACGCGGACACCGCGGCTGCGAAGCCGGAAGTTGTCGCGTCGAGCGAAGATATCGCATCCTTAACGGTCAGCGAAATGCCGGCGGAAGCCGCGGTTGTAGGGACCGAAGATCTCTACGGCATGTAAAGGAGGTAAAATATGGTTCAATCGGATTTCACCTCAATTAAAGTCGGTTTAGCTTCCCCCGAACGGATCCTCGAATGGTCCCACGGGGAAGTGAAAAAACCGGAAACCATCAACTACCGTTCCCAGAAACCGGAACCGGACGGGTTGTTCTCCGAACGCGTGTTCGGTCCGACCAAGGACTGGGAATGCTATTGCGGAAAGTATAAGAAAGTACGTTATAAGGGCGTTGTCTGCGACCGCTGCGGCGTGGAAGTCACAAGAGCTTCCGTACGCCGTGAACGGATGGGACACATCTCCCTGGCGGCGCCGGTCGCGCACATCTGGTATCTGCGCGGCACGCCGAGCCGGATGAGTTTACTGCTCGACATTCCGTCGAAATCCCTGGAAGAGGTCGTATACTTCGTTTCCTGGATCGTTACGGACCCGGGGGAAACACCGTTAGAGTACAAACAGATTCTTTCCGAAAAAGAATTGCGCGACTATAAAGCGATCTACGGCTATAAAGCCTTCAGTGCCGAAACCGGCGCGGCTGCGGTCCAGAAACTGTTGGGCCAGGTCGATCTGAAGAAGGAACAGAAGCTGATCAAGGACGAACTGGAAAAGGCGTCCGGCGAAAAGCGCAAGAAACTGATCAAACGTCTGGAAACGGTCGAAGCGTTCGTAGACTCGGACAACAAGCCGGAATGGATGGTCTTATCGGTCATCCCGGTGATTCCGCCGGATTTACGTCCGATGCTGCAGCTGGACGGCGGAAGATTCGCGACTTCGGATCTCAACGATCTGTATCGCCGCGTTATCACCCGTAACAACCGTTTAAAGAAATTACTGGAACTCGGCACGCCGAACATCATCGTTCAGAACGAAAAGCGTATGCTGCAGGAAGCAGTCGACGCCTTGATCGATAACGGCAGACGTTCCAAGCCGATCACCGGTGCCGGCGGAAGAGCCTTAAAGTCCTTAAGTAACTCCTTGAAGGGCAAACAGGGACGTTTCCGTCAGAACCTGTTAGGCAAGCGTGTCGACTTCTCCGGCCGTTCCGTTATCGCGGTAGGACCGGACCTGAAGATGTACCAGTGCGGTATTCCGCGTGAAATGGCTCTTCAGTTATTCAAACCGTTCGTGGTCAACGAAATGGTGCACAGAGAAATCGCCACCAACTCCAAGACCGCGGAAAAACTGATCGAACGTCTCGATCCGAGAATCTGGGACATCGTCGAATATGTCATCAGCGACCATCCGGTATTGTTAAACCGTGCGCCGACACTGCATCGTCTGGGTATCCAGGCCTTCATGCCGAAACTGGTGGAAGGCAGAGCGATCCGTCTGCACCCGTTGGTTTGCACCGGGTTCAACGCGGACTTCGACGGCGACCAGATGGCGATCCACGTACCGTTAAGCGAAGAAGCGCAGGCGGAAGCGAAGATCCTGATGCTGGCGTCCAACAACATCCTCGGTCCGAAAGACGGCAAACCGATCGTTACTCCGTCGCAGGACATGGTTTTAGGAAACTACTACCTGACGATGGAAGAAACTGCCGAAGAATTCATGGAGCAGGTCAAGCACTATGAAGAACTCGGCAACGAAGACATGGCTGCGTTATACGAACGCTTCGCCAAGAGCGAAGGCCGTATCTTCAAGAGTATCGATGAAGTTCTGATGGCCTATCAGACCAAACAGATTCACCTGCATTCCCGTATCGCGATCCGCGCGAAGGATCTGGGCAAGACCGGATTCACGGAAGAACAGATGGACAAGTACCTTCTGACCACGGTCGGAAGAGTCATCTTCAACGATATGTTCCCGAAGGATTTCCCGTACATCAACGAAGTGGACAAGAAAGGGGAATGCTTCAAGAAAACGCCGGACAAATACTTTGTATCCTACGGCACCGACATCCAACAGGCCTTAAAAGACCTGCCGGTCTCCAACGAAGTCAACAAGAGCGGCTTGGGAGACATCATCGGCGCGGTATTCAAGAGATATGAAGATTCCGAAGGCAATACCTATAAGATCTTCGATAAGATCAAGGATAACGGATTCTATTTCTCCACGGTTTCCGGCATGAGTATCTCTCTGGATGATATTCAGGTATCTCCGAACAAAGAGAAATACGTCGAGGAAGGCAAAAAGGAACAGGCGAACATCAACGATATGTTCGACCGCGGCTTAATGACCCTGCAGGACAAGGACCGTGCGTTAAACAAACTGTGGGAAACCACGAAGAACCATCTGGGAGACGAACTTATGGAGGCATTGCCGCGTAAGAACCCGATCTTCATGATGGCGCACTCCGGAGCGCGAGGCAACAAGTCGCACTTCACCCAGCTCGCCGGCATGCGAGGCTTAATGGGTAAACCGACCCAGTCCAAGAGCACCCGTGAATATGAATCCACCATCATCGAAGTTCCGATCTATTCGAACTTCCGTGAAGGTCTGAACGTATCCGAATTCTTCATTTCCACCCACGGTATCCGTAAAGGTTTAACCGATACGGCATTAAAGACCGCGGAATCCGGCTACCTGACCCGTCGTTTAGTCGACGTTGCGCAGGATGTCGTCGTTGTGGAAGAAGACTGCGGAACCGATAAGGGTTACCTCGTAACCGAGATCCGTGACCGTAAAGACGACCAGCAGATCGAATCGCTGTTCGACCGTATCAACGGACGTTATTCCAAGGAAGACGTCTATGATCCGAAGACCGGCGAACTGATCATCGAGTCGGATGAATACATCACGGAATCGATCGCGCACAAGATCGTGGATGCGGGTATCACGCAGATGCTGATCCGCAATACCTTCGTGTGTGATTCGACCCGCGGTGTATGCGCGAAGTGCTATGGCAAGCTCATGGCAACCGGACGCAGAGTCGAGGTCGGCGAGGCAGTCGGCATTATGGCGGCGCAGTCCATCGGTGAACCGGGCACGCAGTTAACCATGCGTACCTTCCACACCGGCGGTGTCGCGGGCAATTCCGATATCACGCAGGGTTTACCGCGTGTTGAAGAACTGTTCGAAGCGCGCTGCCCGAAACATCCGGCTCTGTTGGCGAAGATCTCCGGTGAGATCACGGAGATCACACCGATCGAAGACAACGGAGGAACCCGCGTCGTCATCACCAACGAAAAGGAAATGCTGGAACACAAGGCGGATCCGACCCAGGTCATCCGTCCGTGGATCAAGGTCGGCACCACGATCGAAGCCGGCGACAAACTGACCGAAGGATCGGTAGATCCGAAGGAATTGCTGGAAGTCGCGGGCGTCGGAGCGGTACAGGACTACATCCTCAAAGAAGTCAAGAAAGTTTACCAGTCGCAGGGTATCGTCATTTCCGATAAGCACCTGGAGATCATGATCCGCCAGATGCTCAGGAAGGTCATCATCCTCGAAGGAAACGACACCGGCTTCAGCGCAGGCAAACAGATTTCCTTAATCGAAATCACCGAACGCAACAACGAGATCTTACTGAACGGCGGAGTACCGGCGGTATTCGGACCGATCTTGTTAGGTATCTCCAAGTCTTCGGTGGAGACCGATTCGTTCTTATCCGCATCTTCGTTCCAGGAAACCACCAAGGTCTTGACGGACGCGGCGATCAAGGGCAAGAAAGATACCCTGGTCGGCTTAAAGGAAAACGTCATCATCGGCAACCTGATTCCTGCCGGAACAGGCTTCGACGGTGACCGCCCCAGCAACCGCGCCATTCAGGCTATGGCGGATGAAATGAAAGAAGAACGCAAGATCCGTTACGAAGAGGACAATGCGGGCAAGGAAACCGAATTTGCGAAAGTGGTCAGCCAGATTCGCGACGCGGCTCCCGAAACCCCGGCCGCTGAATAGGAAAAAAATCCCCGGTATAACAGCCGGGGATTTCTTTCGGTGTGTCAAATTGACAATTATGTCATACTGCGATATTGTATTAACAACTAAAAAGACGTAACGCATGAGAAGAAGAATCATAATATTACTATTCACTTCTTTATTGGGACTAACGTTTAAGTATGTTAGTACTGTTCATCCATAAGTAAGGAGTCTTCATGAGAAAACTATTAATGCTTATTATTGCTTTTATTTGCATATGTTTCTGTGGACGTATTCATGCAGAAGATAATAACCTCTTTGAATTTACGGACGAAGAGTGGCAGATGGTCGAACAGTTTTACGGAAATAACAAAGCGGAAATTGTTGATAACATGTTTACCCTTTCTGAAACCGCCGGGAATGCTGCGAAAGAGTATATTCCCGATAAAAATGATGCGTTTTTCAGCGTCTTCTGGACACGTCCGATCGATTATTCTTCCGTTACCAAGCTGTCCGAATTGGATTATGAAAACGCGAGTATTTTACTGAATCTTCCGGTCAGCGAAACATCATGCCTCGAGCTGCAGAAAAAAAGAAGGAAAGTACTCTCTCTACGGAGGATCTTCCGGAGGATCCAAAGATAATTATATTCGTATCAAAGAAATGCGGCAGAAGATAACGGCGCTTACCGGAGAGAAAAATCCGACGGTATGGATCATGTTGGGGTGTGCGGCTTCGATCTGCGGAGACAAAGAGATCATGATCCCTCTTCCGGCAACCAAGAAAGATCTGGGCTTGACCAGGGATTGGTATTATTTTAAGGATTTTTTGAAAATCCTGAGCGAAATCGAATTCCCCGAAGAACCGGCTAATCTCTCGGATCTTCAATACACAGGATATACGACGCATCGGGAAAAAGCATGGACAGTTTTTGTGCCTGCGGGGGCCGGAATTCTCTTAGCCGTCGGGATCCTCTGCGGGAAACGTAAAAAGAATCGTGCCGGACAATGAAACAACAGCGGTGAAACAGCCGCTGTTTTCTTTCGGGGTATTTCCGGTATTTTCAATTCTGCGAAAAATGTGTAGTATGTAATCATGAAAAAAATCGGCTGGACACTCGCAGGCAATCTCATCGCGCTTTATATTCTGGATGTGCTGTTTGACGGTATCATCTTTACGAAGAAAGCGCTGTTGCTGATGGCTTTGGCACTGTGGGTATTGAATTCGTTTGTAAAACCGGTATTGAGGTTTTTGACAGCTCCGTTAAGCTGGATCACGTTTGGATTATGGCACCTGGTTCTCAACGTGCTGATTCTGTACACGGCGTTCCGGTTTGTGCCGGGCGCGTTTTTCGCGGATTACGGTGTGCTGGCGCTGGCGGTAATCGTGCTGAGTATTTTGAATTCCATCATCAGTAAGATGTTCGGGAGTGACGAATGAAAAAATGGCTGTTGGCCTTTCTGGCAGGAGGAATCATGTTCTTTTGTTCCTGTAAAGCTCCGGTCAAAGACGGAAAACCGGTGCGGATCTTTTTTCTGACCGATCCGCATTATCTCGCGGAATCCTTGTACGATGAAGGAGAGGCGTCCGACGCGGTGCGTAATCTCCGGGACGGGAAGGAAACCGTCTATACGAAAGTGATCCTGGAAGCCTTGATCGATACGGCGTTGGAAGAAAAACCGGATGCGGTCATCATCGGCGGGGATAACAGCTATAACGGCGAAGAGGCTTCCCACAAAGAGTTCGCGGCGTTATTTGAACCGCTGATCAAAGAGGGAATCAAGGTACTGACGGTTCCCGGGAACCATGATATCCGCAATCCGTTCGCTTATGATTTCACCGGCGAAAAGGTCAAGCGGGCCAGTACGATCGAAGCGCAGGAATTTGCGGAGATCTATGCGGACCTGGGGTTTAAAGACGCATATTCGAAAGATAAAAACTCTTTGAGTTTTATGACCAAACTGACCGAGGAAGTCTGGGTGTTGTGCCTGGACGTACAGAAATACGAATACAACACATCGTTCGGTCCGGTGTCGGACAGCTGGATCAAAGAGGACACGCAGAAATGGGCGCGCAAGATGTTCGAAAAGGCGAAGAAAGCCGGGGCGATTTTAGTGCCGGTGGTCCATCAGTCCGTGATCCCGTACGAAGGCATCAGCTTCGAGGAGTATTCGGTGGGCAACGCCAGCAAAATCCGCGCCTTGATGAAGGAATTTGATTCCCCGGTCTGTTTCACCGGACATCTTCATGTCCAGGCGATCATGGCCAAGGAAGAAGACGGGAAGATGCTGTATGACTGTTCGACCGGGTCGCTGTCGGTGCCGGAGAATCTCTTCGGGGATATTACGGTCATACCGGGGGAATCCATCTCTTATACGGTAAGGTCGGCAGATGTGGATTCCTACGCGAAGAAGATGGGATGGGAAGATGAGATCCTGCGGAATTTCCATCAATATACGATCAACCATTTCCGCGATTCGACGTATACGTTCTTCCTAGGCTTGTTTTTGGGACAGGAGGATATTGCGGAAGAAGACGCGTACGCTTTAGCGCGGCTTGGGTCTTTGATTAATCCGTATTTCTACGCCGGCAAAGCGGAAGAAGGAACCAAGGCGATGAAAGAGAGCCCGGATTACGAAACGTATCTGCGTTATGAAGATCAGGTGCTGGTGAAACAATTG
>CACZNO010000239.1 GCA_902782505.1 uncultured Erysipelotrichaceae bacterium
CGTCATCAATGTGCGCGTTCCCAATCCGTTCTTACCGGATACGCCGCAAAGAATCGCGACCGATACGTCGCAGAAGCTGGCGATCCGTTTCGGGGAAACCGTCAAAGCGTACATACGCAGAGACGATCTGGACGTGCGTGATCTTCGGTGCATACCTCTGGTATTCGCGGGATGGCTGCGTTATCTGATGGCAATCGACGATGAAGGAAATCCGTTTACACCGAGTTCCGATCCGCTTTTGTCGGAAGTTACGCCGTATGTCAGGGACTTTGAACTCGGCAGAAAATATGCGGAAGAAGAAATCCGGAATAAGGTCCTTCCGTTATTGAAAAACGCGGCGATTTTCGGAACCGATCTGGAAGAATGCGGACTGGCGGACCGGGTGATAGCGGACTTCGGAAGAATGCTGGAAGGCAAAGGCGCCGTACGCAGAAGATTACAGGAAATATAAAAAGCGCGCAGGCGCTTTTTTAATCTTTCAAGACCGAGATCGTTTCGACGGATTCCAGACGGATCAGTTTGTCGACGGATTTGTTTTTCCTTTCGATATGGACCAGGATCCAGTCTTCATCGGCGTCCAGGATCGTGATCGAACCGTACTTGGTGTTGCCCCAGTTGATGATGTCGATGTCCTGATGGTCTTCCCGTAAACTGATCTGGACTCTTTGGCCGATATAGGACTGGGCGGCGTCGGACAAGGAGGCAAGGCGGGTGTGCTGTTCGGTGCCTTTCATTTTCCCCAGCGTCCTTTCCAAGGCGTCCACGCGGTTTTTGAGAGAAGCTGACTGAAGATAGGCAAGTAAACCGAAGATGGCGAAGACAAACGCGGCGTATTCCATCTATTCGTCCTCCTTAACGTATTCCAGCGAAAGAACCGAAGAAACCGGGATCAGTTTTTCAATGCGTCCTTTTTTGGTGTCGGCTTCCGCTTTCATCCAGTTTCCCTCAAAGTCGGTAATGACGCAGACATTGTTGAAAAGATCGAGGTCCGCTTCCTCCTCAAAGAAGTTCAGACGGACCTTTTTCCCCTGCGCCGCCTTAAGAAGTCTTCCGATGACGGGAGAGGGTGCGGCGGGGGTGTCGGGATGATCGTCTTTCAGTAGATAGTCACAGGTCGTGCCGAGGATGGAGGCGATAGCGCCGATTTTTTCGATGTCCGGTAAAACAGCTCCGGATTCCCAGCGGCTCACCGTCTGACGTGTGACGAAGAGCTTTTCCGCAAATTCCGTCTGGGTTAATCCGGCGTCTTTTCGTTTTTGTGCGATTTTGTTTCCTAATTCTTTCATACGGAGAATTTCCTTTCTTTTTTCAAGTTCATTGTACGAGGGAAAACACCCGGAGTCGAGAAATTCGTGTGCCGGAAATGACACATACCGTGTTACATTCCAAAAAAGACCGATGTCAACTCGCAGGCGACCCCGCCGGGGAAGCAAAGATTTATAATAAAACCGGATAAAGAAAGAAGGTGGCAATATGTTAGGAGCAATTTTTGGAGATATCGTCGGTTCGGTGTATGAATTCCGCAACACGCACGATTATAACTTCCGCCTGCTGTCGGAGCGGTCGCATTTCACGGACGACAGCGTTATGACGCTGGCGGTGGCGAAAGGCTTGATGGAATCGAAGGGAAAAGAAGACCGGGAAGTAAAAGACGCGCTGATCGACGCGATGAAGGAACTCGGGAAGAGATACCCGGACGCGGGATACGGCGGAATGTTTTATCACTGGGTGCTGGGAGAGGATCGCAAACCGTACCGCAGTTACGGAAACGGAAGCGCCATGCGCGCGTCTTCGGCCGGATGGCTCTATGCGACGCTGGAAGAAACCCTGCACGCCGCAAAGCTCAGCGCGGAAGTGACGCACAATCATCCCGAAGGCATCAAGGGGGCCCAGGCGACTGCGGCGGCGATCTATTTGGCGCGAAACGGGAAGTCCAAAGAAGAAATCAAAGACTATATAGAAAAAGAGTTCGGGTACAATCTGAACAGATCCATGAAAGACATCGTATCCACGGGCCACGGAGAGGAAATCTGCCAGGTCAGCGTACCGCAGGCACTGGTGTGTTTCCTTCGCTCGGAGAGTTTCCTGGATACGATCCGCAAGTCGGTTTCGATCGGCGGAGACAGCGATACGATCGCGTGTATCGCCGGGAGTATCGCGGAAGCGTATTACGGCATCGACGAAGAATACGTCAAGGAAGTCTATGCGAGATTGCCGGAGGATCTGGCAAAAATCCTGGATGACTTCC
>CACZNO010000240.1 GCA_902782505.1 uncultured Erysipelotrichaceae bacterium
CGATCTGTTCTCTCGTGAACGGTCCGCCGTGTCCCGAATAGGCGCACTTGACGCCCGCGTCGAGTAACCGCTTGCCGGATTCCTTCAAAGCTTCGTTATCCAGCGAGAGAACCGCGAAGGTGCAGCCGTTTCCGAACGGATCGACCATCGTATCGCCGACAAACGCTTCGCCGGAATCCAGAACGACGGAAATCGCGTCCAGCGTATGACCCGGCGTCATGATGACTTTCGCGCTGAAGCCGTACGGATGAAGATCGGTTTCTTCCGTGACCGGAATATCGATGTCGACCGGTTCCGGGATATCTACCGGCGCCGGGGCCGCGATGTTGTCATAGAATGCCTGACCTTCCGCGTTGCGCGGTACATACCAGGTGAACTTGCCGGTCTTTAAGAAGGTTTCCGCACCCGGGTGCGCCATGATGGGAGCGCCGGTGATGACTTTGGCATGATGAATGCCGCCGGCATGGTCCATATGACCATGGGTCAGAACGATCAGGGATACGCTGGAAAGATCCACGCCCGAGAGTACGCACTTCAGCGTCCAGCCCGGCTGGTTCAGGTAGCATCCGGTGTCGATCAGCATCGTCTTGCCGTTTTCTTCCACGGCGTAGAAATTCGTGATAGGTCCTACTGCGATTGTTTTGATTGCCATAATAGCCTCCTTATTATATTTCGTATATTTCCTGAATATACGATTTCTTCAACTTCATGATAGCACATATTCTGAAAAATTCGTATAAAATTTAAAATATACGAAATTATTTTTCGAAATATGCTATACTTTAGGCATGTATAAGATCGGAATGGAAACCAAAAACACGATTTTCGAATGTTCCCGGGAACTGTTTTACGAACACGGCGTAAAAAACACCAGCGTTTCGAAGATCTGCGAAAAGGCGGGCGTGCTGCCCGGTACTTTTACGTACTATTATCCGCGCAAGCACGATCTTCTAAGCGAGATCTACACTGCGTACATGCAGAAGTGCGTGGATTTTGTGGACGCGAAGATTTCCGGCCTTCCTTCCGCAAAACGGCATCTTTTCATCGTCATGTTCTATTACATGCACATTTACCGGGATGAGAAAACCGTGCGCTTTCATAAGGAAGTCCTGGAGATCGGTTCCATGAACATCTGGTTCCACAATACGCGCAAACTGATTTCCGGCTTCTCCGGCATCAACGAAGCGGCGGAAGGCAGCGAGACGTACGATCTTTGCGTCATGGCGGATAACGCTGCCCGACGGGAACTGAACCTCAATTTCATTGATTCGCCGGATCATTCCGAAGAAAAAATCAGGGAACTGATGCAGAAAATCTACACGATCAACGCCAAGCTGTTTGACGTCGATCCGGATCTTGTGCGCGACTATCTGGAAGAGGCCTACCTGTTCTCCTTGGTCTACCGGAACGAACCGGTGTGCTTGCTGCGATAAAAAAGTGAAAATTGTTCTTGCAATTCTTTTTTGATGTGATATTATAGTTATGCTTTAAAAAGCGATGCGCCCATAGCTCAACTGGATAGAGCATCTGACTACGGATCAGAAGGTTGAGGATTCGAGTTCTTCTGGGCGCGCCATTGAAAACAACACCCTGTAGTCATACAGGGTTTTCTTTTTTAGGGAAATATGTGCTATACTTCTTTGGTATTAGTGGAGGTAACTTATGAACAGTTTAGAAAACAACATTCTGGCCGCGATTAAGAAGGCGGTCAAAGACGTGTACGATCTGGAACCGGAAGAAAAGACGGTTATGGTCGAAACACCGCGCGATCCCAAGATGGGAGATTATTCCACCAACATCGCGATGCGTTTAGCGAAGGTCCTCCACAGACGACCGCTCGAAATCGCGGAAGCGTTGGCCGGAAAGATCGCGGAATACTTCCCGGAAGCTTCTTCGGTGACCGTGGCGAATCCGGGCTTCATCAACTTCCGGATCAAGAAATCGACCCTGACGTCGGTGATCAATACGATCCTGGAAGCGGGCGATACCTGGGGCAACAACAAGACCGGCGAAGGAAAAGACGTTTTAGTCGAATGGGTTTCGGCCAATCCGACCGGCGATCTGCATTGCGGACATGCGCGTAACGCGGCATGGGGCGACGCGATGAGCCGGATGTACGAAGCGTGCGGCTACAAGATCCTGCGTGAATTCTACGTCAACGACGCCGGCAACCAGATCGTGATGTTGGGCGAATCTTTGATTTCCCGTTACTTCGAACATTTCGGAAAAGAATATCCGCTGCCGGAAGACGGCTATCACGCGCAGGATATCATCGATATCGCCAACGAAATCGCCGAGGAAGAAGGCGACAAGTGGCTGGACGCGGATCCGGAAGAACGTCTTCTGCACTTCAAGGATATCGGCGTCAAGAAAGAACTCGCGAAGATCGAAAGAGACCTGGAATTATACCGCTGCCGGTTTGATTCGTTCATGCATGAAACCTTCTTCTATGAAAACGGCATGCAGCGCATCAAGGACTGCCTGGCGATGATGAAGGAAAAAGGCCTGACCTATGAAAAAGACGGTGCGTTATGGTTCAAATCGACCGAATACGGCGACGACAAGGACCGCGTCTTACGCAAGAGCGACGGCACCTTATCGTACCTGACTCCGGATATCGCGAACCATGCGTACAAAGTAGAACGCGGTTACCACTACCTGGTAGACCTTTGGGGCGCGGACCATCATTCCTATATCACCCGTATGCAGTGCGCGTTAAAGGCGATCGGTTTACCGGAAGGAACCTTACAGGTCGATCTGATCCAGATGGTGCGTATGGTC
>CACZNO010000241.1 GCA_902782505.1 uncultured Erysipelotrichaceae bacterium
GACACCGCGACGGACGCAAAGATCCGGAAGGGATTCCGGGAGGATCTGCCGGAGATGACCAAAATCATCATTGCGCAGCGTATTCATTCCGTCATGGACGCGGACAAGATCCTTCTTCTGAACGACGGAAGAGTGACCGGGTTTGCGCCGCATGAAGAACTCATGAAAACCAATGAAGCCTATCGCAGCATCTATGAAGCTCAGACTTCCGGAAGCGGAGACTTTGATGAAGGAGGTGATCTGTAATGTCTGAAAAGAGAAATCAGAAACCTCAGAACTCCCGTCCTCCGCGCGGCGTACGGATCAAGATCGACCATCCGTGGAAACTGTTCGGGCGTGTCATGTCGTTTATCGGCCGGAACTTCATCGTTCTGTATGTTTTTGTGATCATCATGATCGCATTGTCCGTTACGGCGAATCAATACGGCGTCTTGTTCAACCAGTCTTTGATTGACGATTACATCCGTCCTTTGGAAGGGGCGGTCAATCCGGATTTCAAACCGCTGGGAAAAGCGATTCTGACGCTGGCGTGCATTTACGGCGCCGGTACGCTGGCTGCCTTTATCCGCGAACGTTTGATGATGCGTATTTCACAGGGTTCTTTGAAGAAACTCCGTGATACGATGTTCGAAAAAATGGAACGTCTTCCGATCCGCTATTTCGACACGCATTCCCATGGGGAAATCATGTCCCTTTATACCAACGACGTGGATACTTTGCGTCAGTTGATTTCCCAGAGCATTCCCTCCTTCTTCACCAGCGGTTTGACCCTGATTATGACGTTTGGAAACATGCTGCGGCTGAATCCCATCCTGACGCTGGTCTCCCTCGGTATGGTCGGAATCATGATGTTCTCGACGAAATACCTTACCGGGAAATCTTCGCATTATTACATCAAGCGTCAGAAGCACCTCGGCGAAATCAACGGTTTCATCGAGGAAATGGTCAACGGTCAGAAAGTCGTCAAGGTGTTCTGCCATGAAAAAGCCGCCTTGCGGGAATTCACGGAACGCAACGAAAACCTCCGCGACGCCGAATACAAGGCCAACAAGTTCTCGATGCTGATGATGCCGATCAACGCACAGTTAGGCAATGTCAGTTACGTCCTGGTCGCCATTATCGGCGGTATTCTCGCGATTCGCGGCACCAACGGTTTCACTCTGGGAGGCCTTGCGGCATTCTTGCTTTTGAACCGGAACTTCGCGCGTCCGATCAATGAAATCTCCATGCAGTTCAACAGCCTTTTGCTGGGTCTTGCCGGCGCGGAACGCATTTTCAAACTGATGGATGAAACACCGGAACTCGACGAAGGTTACGTTACCTTGGTGAACGCTGAAAAGAACGAAAAGGGCGAAATCACCGAAGCTGATCACCGCACGGGCATGTGGGCCTGGAAACACTATCACAAAGCCAGCGACACGACGACCTATGTCGAACTCAAAGGAGACGTGGTCTTCAAGGACGTTACCTTCGGATACGTCCCTGAAAAGACGGTTCTGTTTGATATCGATTTGTATGCGACGCCGGGGCAGAAAATTGCGTTTGTCGGTTCCACCGGCGCCGGGAAAACGACGATTACGAACCTGATCAACCGTTTCTACGATATCCCGGACGGCAAGATCCGTTACGACGGCATCAATATCACCAAGATCAAAAAAGATGATCTGCGTCATTCTTTGGGCATGGTATTGCAGGATACACATCTGTTTACCGCAACCGTACGTGAAAACATCCGTTACGGCAAGCTGGACGCGACGGATGAAGAAGTGGTCGCGGCGGCCAAACTCGCCAATGCGCACGATTTCATCAAGCGTCTTCCGCAGGGGTACGATACGATGCTGGAAGGCGACGGGTCCAATCTTTCCCAGGGCCAGCGTCAGCTGATCTCCATCGCCCGTGCAGCCGTTGCGGATCCTCCGGTATTAATTCTCGATGAAGCGACCTCTTCGATCGATACACATACCGAAGAATTGGTGCAGAAGGGCATGGACGAACTCATGAAAGGCCGTACGACCTTTGTCATCGCCCATCGTCTGAGCACCGTCAAAAACGCGGATTGCATCATGGTCTTGGAACATGGCCGCATCATCGAACGCGGCAGTCACGATGATCTGATCGCGCGCAAGGGAAGATACTACCAGCTCTACACCGGCTTACCGGCCGAGAATCTTCCGGAAACATCTTTCAACCCGCAATCTGCATAAAGTTCGTGACTCTTCTCCCGAAATGTGCTAATATTCCTATCGGAGGATTGGCTCAGCGGGAGAGCATTCCCTTCACAGGGGAGGGGTCGCGGGTTCGAATCCCGCATTCTCCACCATTGAAATCAAAGCCTCGAAACAATTCGGGGCTTTTCATTTATCTTGGTAGGGGTCATTCCTCCTCCCGGCATGAACGAATGGAGTTCCGCATTCTCCGCCATTGAAATCACAGCTCGAAATATATCGAGTTTTTTTATGGATTCTTTATCCGAACAAAGAGAGTGACAAGTCTTCTTTTTTTCCATTGCCGGATGTTGTGTTGACATCTTTGAAACCGTAACGATGTTTATAAGCGTCCAATTGATGCATCCTTGACAATACTATGCCTTATAATTCCGCAGTTTTATGGTTATAATATATTCGGTCTTATGGTGACGCCTTGGTTCTTTCGAAAGCGGAAGTACCGGAATTCATCGCTTCCAGCGGAAACACGGCGGTTCAAAGATTGGGGGAAGAAATATGAAGGAATTTATCGGGAAAGACTTTTTACTGAGTAATGAGACAGCAAAACACCTTTACCACGACTACGCGGCAAAGATGCCGATCATCGATTATCATTGCCATATTTCGCAGAAGGAAATCTACGAAAACAAACAGTTTAAGACGATTACGGAAGTATGGCTGGGCGGAGACCATTACAAGTGGAGACAGATGCGTGCTAACGGAATCGATGAGAAATACATTACCGGTGATGCGAGTGATCTGGAA
>CACZNO010000242.1 GCA_902782505.1 uncultured Erysipelotrichaceae bacterium
TCACGGATTTCGAAGTTTCCCTTGCCGAATAAGGCGTTCAGCCTGTCGACCGGGGTGTTTTTCTTCTCTTCCGGGTTACCGGGCTCGTCTTTTTTCTCGGTTTTTGCGCGTTCCGGACGTATTGCGGCACCGTTTTTCGGGAGAGTGCCGTCCGAGTGGCGTTTCCGGAACAACGCAATCAGTTCGTTTCCTTCGTCGCGGGTCAGCGCGATCAGGTATTTGTCGGTTCCCAGCAGTTCTTCCATAAACGCGTCGATTCCTTCGTCTTCCGCTGCGGAATTGATTGCGTTGGCGACGCCTTTGGTCTGTACCGTCAGAATCAGACTGTCGTCCGCGCTGGCCAGAATCCGGGATCCCACCAGCATTCCTGCGTAACGGCCCCATCTTTCATCGCCGCGGTATTCCGGAAGCTTCGCAAAGTTCTCGTTATCAACCGCTTTTTCTTCCTTGTTGGCTCTTACCAGGATATCCAACATGACTTCGTTATCCGGCGTAATGTCCGCCGGTTCCTTCAATGTTTCACGTGAAACATTTTCTTTTTTCGGTTCCGGAATTTCCGGTTCAGTGCGCAGAGTTTCTTCCGCGACGCCGAATTTCGCCTTCAGGGTTTCGCGGATCGCGTCCGGCGTGTTCAGGGAATTCGCCGCGTGCGGACGTACCGGTTTTTCCTCCTTTGCGGGTTCTTCTGTCTTCGGAATATTTTCCGCGGGAGAAACCGGCCGCGGCTCTTCTGCCTTGCCGACCAGGTCCACCGCCTTCAACAGAGCTACTTCGAAATAGGAAGAGACGCTTTCGGAGACCTTGTATTTTGCCAGAGTGTCCAGGAACAGATCAACCATCTGTACCAGTTCCCGGGCATTGTATTCCGCGGTGATCTTTTCCGCCGCGTTTTGATCGAGACGGGTCAGAAGTTTGGGGTTCTTCAGACGGCTGTAGACGGCTGCGTCCTTACAGGCCTGCATAAGATCCGAAGTCAACCGGCGCACGTCGATGCCTTTCGGCCAGAATTCCGACGTCTTACGGAACAATTCCGCGGTGTTTCCGTGCCGGATATCCGCGAGAAGCTCCGTCATATCGTCCAGAGATACCAACCCGTAGATTGAAGATACGTCATCCGCCGTAATCGTGGTGCCGGCGTAGGAGATGCATTGGTCGAGAATGCTGAGCGCGTCGCGCATTCCGCCCTGGGAAAGACGCGCGATCATCTTCAGCACGTTCGGTTCGGCGCTGATTTTTTCCGCTTCACACACTTCCGCAAGATGTTCCGCGATATCGGTGTCGGAGATTCTTCCGAAATCGTAGCGCTGGCACCGGGAAATGATCGTGGAAGGGATCTTCAAGGGGTCCGTTGTCGCCAGGATGAAAATCACGTGGGCCGGCGGCTCCTCCAGCGTTTTCAATAATGCGTTGAATGCGCCTGCCGACAACATGTGCACTTCGTCGATGATATAGACCTTATACGGCGCACGGATCGGGGCGTACTTAACTTTTTCAATGATTTCGCGGATGTTGTCGACGCTGGTATGGCTCGCCGCGTCCATCTCGATGACGTCCGGATGGGTTCCGCGGGTGATTTCTTCGCAGTTTTCACAGGTATTGCAGGGTTCTTCCTCAAAATGCGGGCAATTGACCGCTTTCGCAAAGATTTTCGCGACCGATGTCTTTCCGGTGCCCCGCGGGCCGCAGAAAAGATACGCATGCGCAATGCGTCCGTTTTTGATGGAATTCCGTAGTGTTTCAACGATCGCGCGCTGTCCGATCACTTCGCTGAAGGATTGCGAACGGTACGCGCGGTAGAGTGCTCTGTATGCCATAATTGTCCCTGCCTCAATATATTTATTATACCTGATTATTTAGGCTTCCGCTTGGTTTTGAAGTATTCTTTCAGGATCGCCGCGCATTCTTCCTTCATCACGCCGCCGTGCGCTTCCGGATGATGATTGTACGCTTTTTTCTGAAACATCCGCTGGACCGTGATGACGCTTCCGCCTTTGGGATCGCGCGCGCCGTAGATCACTTTGCGGATCCGGGACTGGATGCATGCGCCGGCACACATCGGACAGGGTTCCAGCGTTACATAGAGATCGCAATCCTCCAGATGCCAGGTTCCCAGCTTCCGGCACGCTTCGTCGATGACGACGGTTTCCGCGTGCCAGATGCCGCTTTTGGTCGTTTCGCGCAGATTGTGTCCGCGCGCCAAAACCTTGCCGTTTTGCACGATAACGGCCCCAATCGGCACCTCATCTTGCGCAAACGCAAGCTGCGCTTCTTCCAGCGCGAGTTTCATGTAGTCTTTCTCGTTCATGATACAAAAAGCGGTACACACATACGCAAAATCTTATGGCTGCTACATCCCTGTCCTGACCAAATTCGAATCACATATGTTGTACCATGTATATTTTACCAAAAAATCCGCACGATTCAACCGTCATTCATCCTTTTCGAAAATCCGTTTATAATAATAGTGTAAGCCGGGAGGTGCCCCTATGAAGATTCTTTTTATGACTCGTATTCCGGAAGACAAAGCCGCCCCGTTTAAGGAAATTCCGGGTGTCCGGATGATTTTTGACGATCCGAAAGATCTGGATGCGGAAACGCTGGCTTCCGTTGACGCGATCTTCGGCAATCCGTCGCGGGATCTCGTTGAAAAATGCACGAACCTGCGCTGGATCCAGCTCAACAGCGCCGGCGCCAACAAGTATTCCTGGCTGCCGGAACACATTGTTTTGACCAACGCCTCCGGAGCTTACGGCCCGGCAATCTCGGAACACATGTTGGGCTGTACGTTAGGCATAATGAAAAACCTGTTCCGGTATCACGACTTGCAGAAACGCAAGGACTGGCGCAATCTCGGAAGTGTGCGGATGCTGGAAACAAGCGTCGTCCTAAGCGTCGGGGCAGGGGATATCGGCGGGCACTACTTGCACAAATGCAAGTCCCTCGGTGCTTACACGATCGGAATCCGCCGTAAAGCGCACGAAAAAGCCCCGTATGAAGACGAGTCTCTTGCGTTTTCGCAAGTCGACGACGTTTTACCGCGGGCGGATATCGTCGCGCTGTCGCTTCCCGAAACGCGCGAGACGATCGGGTTCTTTGATTACCGCCGGCTGTCCTTAATGAAAAAGGACGCGATCCTGCTGAATGTCGGACGCGGTTCGGCCGTTGTGACGGACGATCTTGTCCGCATCGTGAACGAAGGGCATCTTGCGGGCGTGCATCTGGACGTGACCGATCCGGAGCCTTTGCCGGAAGACCATCCGCTTTGGAATACGGAAAGGATTTACGTCACACCGCACATTGCGGGCCGTTTCAACGCCGAAGTCACGCTGGACAGAGTTCTGGACATCTTTTCCAAAAACCTCACGCACGCGCTTAAAAACGAGCCTTTTGAGAACGTAGTCGACCGTTCGATCGGTTATTGAGTTCGTCCGCGCATCTCTCTATAATATAGAACATAAGGCGGTGATCTTCATGAAATGGGACGAAATCTGGGAAACCTTCAAAAAAACCGGGCTGAAAATCGCAACGAACCTGGTGTTGATTCTGTTGGTATTCCTGGCGGCGCATATTATTCTTGTCATCATCTCCCGGTATACCGGAAAGGCGATTGAACGCGCCAAAAAGATAGAAGACGAAAAACGCGGAAAGCACATCGTGACCCTGATGTCTGTTTCCCGCAGTTTCTCGCGGTATCTGTTGTATTTCTTTGCGATTCTTCTGACCATGAATATTCTGGGCTTCGGCGCCAACGTCAACAACGTCTTAGTGACAGCCGGGGTAGGAAGCTTGGTTCTGACGTTCGGGGCGCAGTCTTTTATCCGGGACGTGGTCGCAGGCTTATTTATCGTTTTTGAA